>NZ_BAABMF010000006.1:0-231991 GCF_050402865.1 Clostridium sediminicola | reverse complement strand
AAGACTACCAGGTTGATAGGTCAGAGGTGTAAGCGCAGTAATGTGTTAAGCTGACTGATACTAATAGGTCGAGGGCTTGATCAAATAAAAAATAAAATTCACTATGCAATTTTGAATGAATAATTCAAACAAACACATACAACTATATATCTGGTGATTATAGCTTGAAGGTAACACCCGTTCCCATTCCGAACACGAAGGTTAAGCTTCAACACGCTGATGGTACTGCACGGGAGACTGTGTGGGAGAGTAGGACGTTGCCAGGTAGAAGAACTTTACTCAATAGTAAAGTTCTTTTTTTTATGTATAGGAATTTATAAATTCCATCCTTCAGTGAGTAGAGGAATCATATATAGTGTAAAAGGCATCGTAACAAGCTTTAGAAATTCTTATTTATTTTTGTAATATTACAGGATTATATTGTATTAGATAGAAACTTCATAAAAAAACCAAAATAATATATTATTCTGGTTTTTTATGAAGTTTCTATATATAAATAAGTTATAACATTTTCTTTTTCTTAAGTATGATTGCAGTTAGTAATACAGTTGAAATAATTAAACCCATAATTATTTGAAAGCCAAATTTACTCTGCTGAAGAGGTAAACTTTTTGTCAAATTCATTCCAAATATTCCAGAAAAAATGTCAGGAATAGACATAACAATAGTTATAGAGGCTAACAGTTTCATGACTTGATTCAGGTTATTAGAAATCATATTTGCAGAAGCATCCATTGTTGTATTTAATATATTTGTATAAATACTGGTCATTTCTATGGCCTGTTTATTTTCTATAATTACATCTTCCAATACATCTTTATCGTCTTCATATTTTTGCATTATATTAAGTTTTAGCATTTTCTCCAGAGTCGCTTCATTAGATTTTAGAGACGTAGAGAAATAAACTAGTGAATTTTGCAAAGATAATAGTTGTAGCAAAACTTTATTACTCATAGATTTATGTAATGATTTTTGAAGCATCAAACTCTTTTTTCCAATTTGTCTTAAACAAGACAAGTAAAAGCTTGAAACCCTAAATAATATTTGAAGTATAAATCTTGAACGTTTATATGTGTAGAATGATTTTACATTTCCTTCAACAAAATCTGTTAATAATTTACTATTTTTCAAGCAGATCGTAATTATACAATGTTCAGTATATATTATTCCTAAAGGATATGTATCATATGTTAAAGAATTTTCTTCCATTTCAGTAAATGGAATATCAACTATAAAAAGAACATTATTATCTTCTATATCAATACGAGAAGTTTCTTCTTCATCTAAGGCAGCATTTAAGAATTCTAAGGGTACTCCTGTTTTTTTTGATATTAATAATATTTCTTGTTCAGATGGATCAATCATATTTATCCAGCAACCAGTATCTATAGTATCAAGTTTTTTTAGGATAGTTGATTCTAAAAGTGTTTTATATAAAAAAATCATATATATCACTCCTTTCAACATTAAGAATATACCAAATATGATAATTAGTAAATATTTATTTACTTTCAAAAAGTAAATAAATATTATGATTTTAATTATAATAAGAAAATAAAAGCAAATCAACGAAAAAGTTATATATTATAAAGATAATTAAGTTTAATTAATATATATGGATAAATATAATAGAATTAAGAGAATAATCGATTTGAATACTTCAAAAAAAACAGTATAATCACCTTGTGGGGATAATTGTCCATGGAGGTTTATATATGTATAAAGAAATTGTTATAAGAAGAAAAATTGTTAGTTTAGTAAGTATTATTTTTATAATAACTTTTTCTATAGTTATCTCAGATTTAGTAATAAATATAAAACTTTTTGGATATAGTATTGGTGAATACACAAGTATTTTGATTTTTGTATTCATGATACTAATTATGTTTAAAGAGATAACTAAGTGTATGCTTAAATATAAGTATTCAATTATTGCTGATCAATTTATAGTTTATAAAATGAATGGTGATAAACAAGAGATTAAAGAGAATATTAAAATTAAAGATATTATATCTATAGATAAATTAAATAGTAAAAAATTCAATTTATCAAATTTTATTGGAAGAAAATATACAAGTGTGACGATTACTTCAAAAATTTATTGTTGCACTTATAAAAGTAATTATAAAATTCAAAAATTTTATTTTGAACCAAGTAGTTATTTGGTAACAAGATTAAATACTCTCAAAAATGAGTGAATAAAACAATAGCTAGGGAAAAACCTAGCTATTGTTTTTATTTAACTCAATTTTTGATTCTTGGATGAGTTCTTCTTTCTCAATTAAATCTATAGCAGTATTAACAAGAGCCTTAGAACTTTTCATGATTAATTCTATTATATTTTCAGATATTGTTGTATGCGCAAAAGATTCCGTACCGAATTTAATATTTTCAGAAAGTGAAATGAATGGTCGAATACATGGCACAATATGACTTACATCTCCTAAACTTAGTCCAAAATCATAATTTTTAGTATTATCAAGATGAATAAGACCACTTTCCTTTAGATTATGAGCAACAATTCTATTCAATGTTTTGTTTGGTAATAATGTGTCATAAGGTACGCCATCTAATGAAATCTCATAATTTATACAAAATAATTTTTTAATGAATATACATACTTCTTCTATTTGTTTTTTTATTGAATAAGCTGAATTTAAAGATTCTGCTTTTATGCTTAATTTTAATTCTATAGTATTAGGTCCTACTGATGGATTTAAATCTCCATCAATTTTGAGTTTATCAATGGAGCAATCTTTACAGTAATCATTTAGTAACATATTAATAGAATCTAAGGTAAATATACACACATCTAATGGAGTATATTTAGAAGTAGTAGAAGTTGAAAAAGTGATTTTTATCGGAAGTACAGCAGGAGAGGAACCATTCATAGCAGTATGAGTATGAGGTTGTAGCATCAGCACAGAATCTATATCGTCAAATACACCCATTTTAGACATCATAACTTTGCTTCCTGCCTTTAGTTCTCCAGGACAACCAATAACTATTATAGTTCCTCCTATGCTGTTAATTACATGGGATAAAGCTAATGCAGATGCAATGGAGACACTTGTTAAATAATTAAATCCTAGAATTTGTCCTTTGCTGGGCAAACAATCATATTCACACAACAGACAAATTTTAGGATAGGATGAACCGGTTTGTGCTTTAAAAGAGGTGTTAATATTACAAAAATTTTCTTCTACTTCGAAATCACTATCTTTTAGTATATTTACTAAGTATTTAGATGATTTGTATTCATGATAACTTTCTTCAGGATTATGATATAAGTAATTGTTTAAACTTATTATTTTATCTTTTACAGTAGATAAATAAGTTGCAGCTTTCTGCTTCATTTAATTTACTCCTCTGATATAATTTAATTCTTATAATAACTAGTGTAACCAAAGATAATAAATTTATTTAGAATTATTTTTGTGGACAAAATAAATTTTTTGATTTTTTGAATAAAATATATTATAAGAGGCTAATATTTAAATAATTATCTAATTAAGCTATATCCATTAATTAAATTTTATAAGGAGGAGTCTATGAAAATTTTAAATAAACAGAGTTGTATTATATGCGGAAAGCCTCTAAATGATGGTATAATGATTAATGGAAGAGGAATTTGTAGTAATTGTGAAAGAAGAATTATAAATTCTAAAAGTGGTACAGACTTTTATGATTTTTACAAGAGTTGCATAAGAAAAAGGATTGTACATTATATGATCAAAGGAGAGGGTTTTAAGTGCAAAGATTACCACTGTTAGAAGGCGTATTAGAATACATTAAAGAAGAAAACGTATCCTTCTGCATGCCTGGTCATAAGAATGGATTAGGATTCATAGAAACTGAAGAAGGTAATATATTATATGATAATATTATAAAACTTGATATAACAGAAGTTGAGGGAGTGGATAATTTTCACAAACCTTGTGGTATTATTTATGAAGCACAAAAACTATTAACAGAGTATTATAAAAGCAAAAAATCATATTTTTTAGTTAATGGAAGTACAAGTGGCAATCAAGCAATGATATTTTCTTGCTTTGATGAAGGAGATAAAATTATTGTAGAAAGAAATTGTCATAGATCTATAATGAATGCTATCATTCTTAGGAAGCTAGTACCTGTTTATATTGATAATAAAATAAATAAAAAATACGATGCTCCTCTTTCAATAGATGAGGAGCATTGTAAAAATATCATAAATGACAATATTGATGCAAGAGGTATAATTATTACATACCCTAATTACTATGGTGTTTGTGTAAATTTAGAATTGATAATTAAAGAAGCCCAAAAAAATAAAATGTATGTAATAGTTGATTCTGCTCATGGTGCTCACTTTGGAGTATATAATAAATTACCTGAAAGTGCAGTAGAATTAGGAGCTGATATGGTAGTAACTAGTAGTCACAAAACTCTACCTAGTTTTACTCAAACAGGGTATTTACATATAAATAATATTAATCTTATAGACAAAGTTGATTTTTACGTAAGTGCTTTTTCGTCAACAAGCCCTTCATATATGCTGATGTGTTCAATGGATTATGCTAGGTATTACTTAGAAGCAAGAGGAGAAAAAGATTATAAAAGGTTAGTAGATTTATGTGAAAAATATAGGGATAAAATAAATAAAATTCAAGGAATACACATAATTGAAATGAAAGATTTGAGTGGACAAGCAAAAGCGTTAGATATTACTAGATTTATAATTAATATAAGAAAAGGATACAGTGCAGAATTATTAATGCAGTATCTTAGAAAGAATAGAGTACAAGTGGAGATGTGCGATAATCAAAACCTTATATTGATATTATCTCCGTTTAATAAGGAAAAAGACTTTGAAAAATTATATTATGCTTTAAAAGATTGTGATATAGAAAATTTTAAAAATAACTTTTATGATTTACTTATTAATGAATTACCTAAAATGAAATTATTACCATATGAAGTATTAGGTAGGGATACTGAGATAGTAGATTTAGAAAAATCTGAAAATAAAATATGTGCAGAAGCAGTTGTACCTTATCCGCCAGGAATACCAATAATAATGCCAGGAGAGGTAATAAGCCAACAAATTATTGAAATAGCACGATATTATTTACGAAACAATAGTTCAATGTTGGGAATAATAAATAATAACGCTAATTGGAAAATTAAGATTTTAAAAGAATAAATATATTATTATTCTAAAATTGGGAGGAAGAAATATAATGAAGGGTAAATTAATAATAATAGAAGCAACTGATGGTGCTGGGAAAAAAACGCAATCAGATTTATTGTATAAAAGGTTATTAGATGAAGGAAATAAAATTAAAAAAATAGAATTTCCTAACTATAAAGATTCTTCATCAGCTTTAGTTAAAATGTATTTAAATGGAGAATTTGGTACTAAACCAGGAGATGTAAATGCATATGTAGCATCAACTTTTTATGCAGTAGATAGATTTGCATCATATAAGAGAGAATGGAAGGAATTTTATGAAAATGGAGGGATTATATTAGCTGATAGGTATACAACAGCAAATATGGTACACCAAGCATCTAAAATGGATAATATAAAGGAAAAAGAAGATTTTTTGCAATGGTTATGTGATTTTGAGTTTGGTAAATTTGGATTACCTCAACCTGATTGTGTTGTATTTTTAAATATGCCTCCAGAAAATAGTCAACAGCTTATGAAAAATAGAAAAAATAAAATCAATGGTGAAGAGGAAAAAGATATTCATGAAAAAGATAAAGAATATTTAGTAAAATCTTATGAAACAGCATGCTATGTTGCACAAAAATATAACTGGTTAAAGATTGACTGCGTTGATAATGGCAATATTAAGAGTATTGAAAAAATACATGACCAGATATACAGAGAAATAAAAAATGTGATAAAATAAAGGTAATATATATAAATGGAGGAATGTAAATGAAATTGATTTTTGCAATAGTTCAAGATGATTATTCTTCAGAACTAGTTGAGAGTATAAATGAAAAAGGTTTTAGGGTTACTAAATTAGCTACTACAGGAGGGTTTTTAAAATCAGGGAATACTACTCTAATAATTGGTGTGGAAAAAGAGAAAGTTGATGTAGTTATTGATATCATTAAAAAATTATGTAAGACAAGAAAACAGGTTGTAGCAGCTCCATCTCCAATTACAGAAACAACTGGTATGTTTGTACCGTATCCAGTTGAAGTTGAAGTAGGAGGAGCAACAGTTTTTGTTGTAGATGTAGATCAATTTATAAAAGTATAAAAATAATGGAGGAAGTATCATGGGGTTTGAAACCATAATCGGACATAACTTTATCAAAAATCAAATTCAAAACTCTATTTTAAAAAATACTTTATCTCATGCACATTTAATAGTTGGTGAAAATGGAATTGGAAAAAGTTTAATAGCCTACCAAATGGCAATTCAAATATTAGGTAAGAAAGAAAATAAGTATTATGTTGATATAGTTGAATGGAAAATAAAGAAGAATAAAATGTCTATAGGAGTAAATGACATAAGAAGTTTAATTGTAGAAGTGAATAAAAAGCCTTATGAAGGAAATAAAAAGGTTATAATAATTTATCATGCACATAAAATGACAACTGAAGCTCAAAATGCTATTCTTAAAACAATAGAAGAGCCTCCTAAAGGAGTTACTTTAATTCTTTTAACTGAAAATTTAGAACTTTTATTAGATACAATAAAATCAAGGAGTCAAGTGCATAGATTAAATAGATTAACTAATATTGAAATAAAAACTTATTTAAACCAAAAGTATCCTGATCTAAGTCATGAAGAGATTAATTTATTAATTAATTTTAGTGAAGGGATACCAGGGAGATGTGATTTATATTTAAATGATGAAGCTTTTAAGGAAATTAGAAGTTTTACATTAATATTACTTAAAGATACGAATAATAAAAGTGATAATATAATTCCAAAATATGAAGAGTTATTTAATAGATATAAAACCATGTGGGAAGAAATTTTAAATTCATTGTTAGTTTATATAAGAGATATGTTAATATATAAAGAAACAGGAAATGATAAACTTATTATTAATTTTGATAAATTTGATGATTTGAAAGAGATATCTAATATATATTCATATAAGAACTTAGAAAAGCTCGTTAGTATAATAAATAAATCTAGAGAAAAACTAGAAAATAAAGTAAATTATGAATTAGTTTTTAATGTAATGTTGTTGAAAATGCAGGAGGTTTAATATGATAACAGTAGTTGGAATTAGATTCAAAAAATCTGGGAAAATATATTATTTTTCACCAAATAACTTAAACATTAAAATAAATGATTTCGTTATAGTTGAAACTGTAAGAGGAACAGAATTTGGTCAATGTGTTATTGGACCAAAAGAAGTTTCTAATGATAATATAGTAACACCTTTAAAGAATGTATTAAGGGTCGCAACAAATGAAGATGTTAGTAAAAACAAAGAAAATAAAGAGAAGCAGGAAGAGGCTTTTAATATTTGCATTGAGAAGATAGAAAATCATGATTTACCTATGAAGTTAATTGACGTAGAATATACTTTTGATAATAATAAAATAATATTTTATTTCACAGCAGAAGGTAGAGTTGATTTTAGAGAATTGGTAAAAGATCTTGCATCAGTATTCCGAACTAGAATAGAGCTAAGGCAAATTGGTGTTAGAGATGAAGCTAAGATGATAGGGGGACTAGGTCCTTGTGGACGGCCTATGTGTTGTTCGACATTTCTAGGTGATTTTGCACCTGTGTCTATTAAGATGGCGAAAGAACAAAATTTATCTTTAAATCCATCTAAAATTTCAGGAATATGTGGAAGATTAATGTGTTGTTTAAATTATGAACAAGATACATACGAAACTATTAAGAAAAAATTACCGAAAATAAATTCTTTAGTTTTTACTAATGAAGGAAAAGGAATTGTTGTTAGTAATAATGTTATTAAGGAAATCGTTAATGTAAAATTAAAAAAGAAAGATGGAGAAGAATATATTAAACCTTTCTCAATGTTTGATATAAATCTTATATCAGGAGAATATGAGTACAAAGAATTAGATGATGATTCAGAAGATATAATTACAGTATCAGAGGATGTAAATAAAGAAGAATTAAGTGCAATTCTAAAGAATGATTAACGTATCAGTAAAGGAGGACACTTATGAGAATAGCATTAAATATAGCAAACAATAAAGATTATTCTGTAATCACAGAGAGAATGTCAATTAAAGAAGGTGTAATCGCAACACAAATAAAAAAAGGTAATCTAGAAATGATATTTGATGAAAACATCATCTCAAAAGAGGAAATATTAGATTTTATAGAAGAATTGGGGTTTAGTATTCTATAAAAGACTTCCATTAGTTAATGGAAAGTGTTAAAATAGATATCGGATATTATTCTTTAATATCTTAAATTTGGTGGAGGGGGTGTTTTCATGGCTTATACTATTAATGATTCATGCGTAAGTTGTGGCGCTTGTGTTTCAGAATGTCCTGTAGAATGTATATCTGAGGGAGATGGAATATACGTAATCGATGCTGATTCTTGTATCGATTGTGGAAATTGTGCTAATGTTTGTCCAGTTGCTGCTCCAGTAGCTGAATAAAAAGAAGATCGTCTTTTGACGGTCTTTTTTCATTTATGAAGTGAGGTTACAATTATTTTCTCAGATTCATTTTTATATAGTGCAACAGAATTATTTTCAACAAGGTAAAGCGCTGGTTTTGTTATGCAATTGTTTTTTCTAAGTACATAAACAATAACTCCAGGTAAAAGTCCTTTTTGTACCATTTTTTCTTTTAGAATTTCGTTTGCTTCGATAGAAAGTATTCTAACATAACTCCCAGCGGAGACATTTGAAAGAAGATATTCATGATTTTCCATGGAAACACATCCTTAAGCAGTTCATGATGTAATATATTATATTTTAGTTTATGATAATAAAAATATTTTTGTTCCATTTTAATTACATTATTGCTTAAGTAATAATGCTATGAGAATAATCATATTAATATAATATGGTTTAAATATAATAAAAATAATATGGAGGGTCCTATGTCCTTGTGGAAAAAGCATCAAAAGGCATGTGCTACATGTATATACTGGAGTGGAAAAAGGGAAGTTGATTTTAATAATATTAAGGTTCAATGTGAAGAAGGAAATTGTCATAACCCTAATGGGTTTTATAATATGAAAACAATGCAAGGAGCTACATGCTCAAAATGGACGGGCTTTTCAAAATAAAAAAACTCCAAAGCTTACTTTAGAGTTTAGATAATATATTTTGATGAATTTTCTGTATTCATTGATGAAGGAAGTTGAATGGTTATATTCTTTAATACATTTTTAAACTCAAGCTTGTACGACAGAAGAGCATCTTTTATCTTTTTATATATCAACTCTTGCTGTTCATCTAATAAAATCTTTTTATTTGCAGTTCTGGATAACTCTATTTCAAAAACCTCATGACCTATAGAATTAAATGATTTGGTAATTACTCCATCTGATAAATTAGAGCAAATTTTTGTGATATTTTCATCAAATTTTGATTGTTTAATTGAAATATCAATAGAATGAATATTTTTTTCGATTAAACTTTGGTCATATGAAAAATCATCTAAAAGTTGTTCACTGATTCTTTCAAAAACATTCATTATTAGAATTTGGATATCTATTCGACTAATGACATTATCTTTAAAATCATCTTTGTTATATGCTGAAGTATTATCAACTAAGAACATTGTATATGTATAAGCTTCATTCAAACAATTGCAAAAAAAGTTATCAACTTCTTCATCTATTATTGATATACAAGTATTTTCGTATGAAAATGTCTTATATAATGAAATCAATAGTATGCCCCCCTAAAGTTTGTAATGTATAATTACTTGACAAAGTAATTATACATTAAAAGATATATAAAGTTAAGATGTAATTGAATATTAATAAATAATATTAGTATTTATATGTGGTAAAATAAATAAATAATTACTATGATATTAAATAATGTATTAATTGTTTGCGAAATACTCTATTTAAAAGTATAATATAAAGAATCCATTGTGAAATTTAATTTATAAAGTGGTGATAATTTGGAAAACAATTTAGTTAAAAGAGATGAAACATTAGATGATCTTCAATTGAAAAATTTATATGTCATTCAGAAAGAAGATAAATTTAGATTTGGAATAGATGCAGTTCTACTTGCAAACTTTGCAAAAGTTAAGAATAACTCTGTAGTTATTGATTTGTGTAGTGGTACTGGGATTGTTCCTTTTGTAATTAAAGGTAAGAATAATCCGTCTAAAATAATAGGGATAGAAATACAAGAAGAAATGGTTGAAATGGCTAAGAGATCTGTTAAGTTTAATGAATTAGAGGATACAATTAGTTTTATTCAAGGAGATTTAAAAGATATAAACATGTTAAAGAAGCTTCCGAAGGCAGATGTAGTTACTGTAAATCCACCATACAAACTTAATAATTCAGGTATAATTAACCCTAATGATAAAGTCGCTATTGCTCGACATGAAATCTTATGTACGCTAGAAGATGTTATTATTGCATGTAGAACTTTGTTAAAAGATAATAAAAGAATGTATATGGTACATAGACCTGATAGATTGGTTGATATATTTAGTTTAATGCGAAAAAATAAAATAGAACCTAAAAGAATCAGAATGGTTCATCCAAACACTAGTAAACCTCCTAATATAGTATTAATAGAAGGACAAAGAGATGGTGGTAAATTTTTAAAGTGGGAACCACCATTATATGTTTATGATAGTAATGGAAATTATACAGATGAGATTCAAAACATATATGGACGAGATAAATAGAATCTTAAAAAACTAGAGAGGAGCACATTATGCAAGGGAAATTATATGTAGTGCCAACCCCTATTGGTAATTTGAAAGATATTACATTAAGAGCACTTGAAACACTTAAAAGTGTAGATTTTATTGCTGCTGAGGACACAAGACATTCTATAAAATTATTAAATCATTTTGAAATAAAAAAGCAATTAATAAGTTATCATAAATTCAATGAATATAATAAATTAGAAGAAATAATTACAAAGATCGGTGATGGGAAAAAAATAGCTCTAGTATCTGATGCAGGGACTCCAGGGATATCAGACCCAGGTAGTATACTTATAAGTAGATGTATTGAGGAAGGTATAGAGTTTGAGGTATTGCCAGGAGCTACGGCGATTACAACAGCATTGGTTTCATCAGGTCTAGACACAACAAAGTTTGTTTTTAGAGGATTTCTACCAAGAGATAAAAAAGAAAGGAACAGTTTACTCGAGGAGATAAAAGAATATTCTGAGACTATTATATTTTATGAATCTCCTCATCGAATAATTAAAACTCTAAATATTTTGAAAGAAAAGCTAGGAGATAGAGAATTATCAATATGTAGAGAATTAACAAAATTGCACGAACAGATTATAAGAATGAGGATATCAGATGCAATTGAGTATTATCAAAATATTAGCCCTAGAGGAGAATATGTTCTTGTAGTACGAGGTAAATCAGAAGAAGAATTTTTAGCAGAGAAAAGAAGTAAGTGGGAAAATATTAGTATAGAAGAACACATTATAAAATATATAGAAGAAGGATTTTCTAAGAAAGAAGCAATGAAAAAAACTGCAAAAGATAGAGGCATGTCGAAATCAGAAGTATACAAGTATTCAATAAACATTTAATTCATTCAATGTTAACAATATTGGAAGGAGTATTTACTGATAAATTGGATTTTAAATGGTATAATATACTTGAGTATACTGTGAAGGGGATGTGTAATGTGCATAAAAGACTGACAGCTACTGTACTAACAGTTGCTATTATTACTTCATGCAGCGCTTCTACGGTGGTTTTAGCAGATACATTAGATAACCAGCTAAAACAGCAGAAACAAGAGATGGCTGAGCATAAAAAAGATTATGATGAAGCACAAAAAATCGTAGAAGAATTAAATTCCAAAATTGAATTACTTGATTCCCAAATTGAAGAAACTCTTTATGAAACTGAAGAGTTAAACAAAACTATAGCTGAAATAGAACAAAATGTTGAGACTGCTAATAGAGAGATAGAACAAGCAGAAAAAGATATGGAAGCAGAAAAAGAGTTATATGGTGAAAGAATATCAGCTATGTATATGGGTGGTAGAAGTAACTATGTTGAAGTTTTGTTAGGATCAAAAAATTTGAGTGATTTACTTTCAAGAATTCAAACAATTAAAACAATTACTGAGTTAGATGAAGAAATTATTGCAAATTTAGAAGCAAAACAAGCTAAAATTGAAAAAAGTAAAAAAGAAATGGAAGAGCAAAATGTAAAACTTGCTTCGACAAAATCGATTTATGATGAAAAAATGCTTAAGCTTCAAGAAGATAAAGATGATCAACAATCTTATATTGATAAAGCAAACAAAGAAGCAACAGCATATGCGAATGTGTTAAATAAGGATAAAGCACAGATTGCTAAAACACAAAAATTGATTGATCAGGCTAGAAATAATACTCCTTCCTATGATCCATCAAGGGGATCTGCTAGTATTTCTTCAAGTGCAATTGTAGCGTATGCGTCAAATTATTTAGGTAGACCATATAGATGGGGAGCAACAGGTCCTAATTCTTTTGATTGTTCAGGATTTACTTCATATGTTTTTGCACATTTTGGAGTTAATCTTCCAAGAACATCAAGATCTCAGGGAACTGTTGGTAGTTATGTTTCTAAGTCAAAACTCAAGCCTGGAGATTTAGTTTTCTTTGCTAAACCGGGTAGAGCTATTCATCATGTAGGAATATATGTAGGAAATAACTCATACATACATTCTCCACAAACTGGAGATGTAGTTAAGATATCATCTTTGTCAAGTAGATCTGATTATTACACTGCAAGAAGAGTTTATTAGGTATATACGTCTTCAATATAGAAGACGTTTTTTTTATTGCATAGGAAAGTATAAAATTTATACTTTCCTATGCAATAAAAAATGAAGGGGTGCAGGGGAAGTATTCCCCGCTTCTTTCAGGAGGGTGCTCAGATGCGATAGCATCGTCGAAGGGAACCTAAGGTTCCATAGCGAAGCAGCTCTGCCGCCTTTTTTGTATACAATAAAAAAAACAAAAGGACTAAATCCTTTTGTTTTACTTTTCGTCTTTTAATATAGATAAGCAGTTTTCACAGATATTTTTTCCTCTATAGTTAATAACGTCTCTAGCATTTCCACAGAATATGCAAGCAGGCTCATATTTTTTAAGTATAATTTGTTCACCGTCAACATATATTTCTAAAGCATCTTTTTCAGCAATGTCTAAAGTTCTTCTTAGTTCTATAGGAATAACAATTCTACCTAGCTCGTCCACTCTTCTTACTACACCAGTTGATTTCATTTATACATTTCCCCCTATGCGGTTTATATTTTACATCTTTCGACATGTTATAATTAAATAATAACAAATATTACAAAAGAAGTCAATGAAAAAGTAATTTTTTTTTATTCTTATTACAAAATTCTCAATTAATTCCATGTAAGTATAATATACTACCAATTTATAGAAATGTCAATAGAATTAATATGGAAAAAATAATAGAAAAAATTAGACTTAAAAGGAGTGGTGTCAATAGATGTCAAGGTTTGGATATGTATATCATATGGGAAAAAAGTTAAAAAATACATATGAAAATTTTCAAATAAAATAGTAATATTATGGATAGATATAGTTTGATTGTCGAATAAGTCGTGGGTTCAAAGAGATAAATTCAAGATATATACATTTTGATATAATAAATTTGTAATAAATCTAAAATTTATATAAAATAAAAGATAATAAATGTATTTTAATGGATTCAAAAATTGATTTTAGAAAAGGTGAAAATAATGGAAGAAATTATTAAAGAACTTAAAAGGATAATAGATTTTATTGATGGAAATATATATATTGTAGGAGGATATATTAGAGATTTAATAAAATATGGTAAGAATAATATTAATAGTGATGATATAGATATAATATTTAGTGGAGATATAGATTACTTAATAGAAGCTTTAAAAGATAATAATTATAAAATATTTTCTTTGAAAGCAAGTTTAGGGATATATAGAGCTATAAAAGGAAAGAGTCATATAGATATAGCATTATTAAAAGGTGATAATTTGTATAAAGATTTGAAAAGTAGAGATTTTACTATTAATTCAATTTGTATGAATATAAAGAATGATGAAATTATAGATTATTTTAATGGAGTATCACATATAAAAAATGGAATATTAAAGGAAACTAGTAAAAATAGCATAAATGCTGATCCGGTAAGAATTTTGAGAGGATTGAGATTTGTAATAGAATACGATTTACAAATTGATAAACCTACTTTAAATCATATCATAGAGGAAATAGATAAAATAGAAACATGCCCAAAAGAAAGAATTTTTATAGAGTTTATGAAAATAATAAAGGTGGATTCAGAAGGAATACTAGGAGTACTATTAGAACAAATTAAGCAACATTCAGGGAGGAAAATTCTATATACAGATAATAAAATATTTTGTATGAGAACCTATAATATATACAAGAAATTTATGAAAAATAAATTAAATTTTAATCAGATTGATAATAAAGTATTTAACAGAGAAATTGCAGAATTTGAAATAGAATTATTCCTTGGAGTAGCTACTATTTTAATGGATAATACAAGCGATTCAAATAATATTATTAGATATAGCGAAAAATTAGGAGTACCAAAAACAGGTCAAGAGCTTATTATAAAAATTATAAACGGCACAAAATTTGTTATTGATTATTATAAAAAAGATTTAAAATGTTTTAAATCAGAATTATATGATTTTTTCAAAGGTTACGCAAACTATTTACCGTATATTTTAATTGTATCTTATTGTAAAGACGTATTTGCTTCAAATATGAGATTTGAAGAACTTCTTTTAAAGTTTAATACTGAATATATTAAATTTAACGCTATTAAAGAAAATAAATTATTAAAATCAAAGGATATAATTAAACTAACAGGAGTTAAAGGAAGAATTATTAGTGAAGCAATTGAACTTATTGATAAGGAGGTTTATTTAGGAAATATAAAAACAAAAGAAGATGCAAGTAAGGTTTTGATTCAAAAATATCTATGTTGATAACTAATGTATATTCCACAAATTTTAAACATGTTATCAACAGTTGATTGTGGATAATGTGGATAAATTATATAGATTAAAATAATACCTAAGAAGTATTTTGACGAATCATAGAGAAAATACTGGAATACTTGAAGTTCAGAGTTATCCACATTATTTGTTGATAACTTTATGAAAATTGTGAATAACTTTGAAAAAGTATAAAAAAATTAAATGAAATGTAATATATTTCAAATATATGGTTATTTAAAGTAAAAATACAAATTATAATAACCTCTAAAGAAGTTATAAATTCGTAATATTACTAAATAAAAAAACTTGTAATATAGTTTTAAAAACCTTATAATATAATTGTAATGAGTTAATAATAGTTTTTTGTTAAAATAAATACATGATTAGTATTTTATATCAATCAATGCATGGAGGTTTTAAAAGTGGAAAGAAACTATGATGTTCTCCAAGAGATTAAAGAACTTGCAAAAGGTATATCAAAGAGTAACTTAGTATCGTATAAAGATTTACCTAGATATGATTTGTTTTTATCTCAGGTGATTGATTTTCTTAATGATAAATTTGATGAAGAAAAATACACAAATAATATAGTCCAAAATTATATTAAAAATGAAGTTATCTCTAAACCTGAGGATGGTAGAAAACGCGGGTATACCAAAATACATTTAGCTCAACTAGTACTCCTTAGTTATATGCGCCCTGTACTTACTACTGATGAAATAAAAAAAGTATTTGCACTAGCTTTTAATGAAATTAATGATAGAAGTGATGATATTATTTCTTGGGAAAAAGCTTATGCAATATTTGCAGAAATTCAAACAAAAAGTTTTGATGATTTTTTAGATACGGAATACTTTGATGAAAGTAAACTACAGTGTTTTCTAAAAGAAATGAATCTAAAAGAATCAGAAGAAGAAAGAATACTTGTTTTCTTAGTTGTAATGAGTTTAATAGCTCAAGCAAGTGCTACAAAAAAACTTGCTAAGAAAATTGTTGATGCATATGGAAAAAGTTTAGAAGAATAGATAAATTTTAATTAAGAGAATCTATAAGACAAAGTCTTTATTATTAATAAAGGTTTGTCTTATTTTTTTATAATTAATAAAATAATAAGCTTATTTATCATATATATTTTATTTAAATTTAATGTATAATTGATAAATTCGAAATCATAGTGATTTTCAAAAGTTGACATATTTTGTTATTATCATTAGGATAAAACTAGAGGATTTAATAGATAATATAAATATATTGTTTATAAGTGTTTGGTTACATTAAATATTCTAGGAGTGATAAAATGCATTATTTAGGACTAAACGTATATTCAGAAATAGGAAAGTTGAGAAAAGTGTTACTCCACAGGCCTGGGGAAGAAGTAGAAAACTTGACACCAGAACAACTTAAAATGCTTTTATTTGATGATATACCATATTTAGAAATTGCGAAAAAAGAGCATGATAATTTTGCTAATGTATTTAGGCAAAATTCTGTAGAGGTATTATACTTAGAGGATCTTGCAACAGAGGCTTTAAGAGATAAAAAAGTAAAAGAACTGTTTATTGCAGATGTAATATCGGAAAGTAGGGTTTCTAGTGAAGGAGAAAAAATAATTCTAAAAGAATATTTAAATAATTTAACAACAAATAAAATGGTGTTAAAAGTAATGGGGGGAGTCCGTAGAAGAGAAGTTGGATATAGTGAAAAAGGTGAAGATTATCCTTTTTTAATGGAACCAATGCCTAATTTATATTTTACTAGAGATCCTTTTGCTATTATTGGAAGTGGGATATCAATTAATAGAATGAGGACGGAGACGAGAAAAAGAGAAACAATTTTTGGAAAATATATATTTAAATATCACAAAGATTATCATTCTAGAAGTATAAGCCATTGGTACGATAGGCAAGATATACATTGTATAGAAGGTGGAGACCAACTTGTTTTATCAAAAGATGTTTTAGCTGTAGGACATAGCGCCAGAACAGATAAAAAAGCAATATTAAAGTTAGCTCAAAATATTTTTGATAAAAGGGAATCATTTAAAACTATACTTATTTTTGAAATTCCTAAAACTCGTGCTTTTATGCACTTAGATACTGTTTTTACAATGGTTGATTATGATAAATTTACCGTTCATCCTGGTATTGAAGGAAAGCTAAAGGTGGATGCTATTTCTCTAAATAGTAAAAAAGAATTAGTGATTAATGAAGAAGAGGATTCTTTACGCAAAATATTATCAACTCACTTGAATAAGGATATTAAATTAATTCGGTGTGGTGGAGGAGATAAGATAGCTGCTTCAAGAGAACAGTGGAATGATGGCTCAAATACTTTAGCTATAGCACCTGGTAAGGTTATAACCTATGAAAGAAATTATGTAACTAATGAACTTCTGGATAAAGAAAATGTATCTGTTATTGCAATAGCTTCATCAGAATTATCTAGAGGAAGGGGTGGCCCAAGATGCATGTCTATGCCTTTTTATAGAGACGAGATTTAAAAATATTTTATAAAATTTTGTAACTAATAAAAAAATGTTGTATAATAATAAATATAAATGAATAAATATGCAATTAAATTATATTAAGAGGTGATTTCATGTTCAATCTTAAAAACAAAAGTTTTCTTACATTAATGGATTTTAATCAAAAAGAAATAAAATTTTTCTTAGATTTAGCTACTGAATTAAAGATGGCTAAATATATTGGTAATGAAAAACGAAGATTAGAGGGTAAAAATATTGCATTAATATTTGAAAAATCTTCAACAAGAACAAGGTGTGCTTTTGAAGTTGCAGCTCATGATCAAGGTGCACATGTAACATACTTAGGTCCAACAGGCAGTCAAATAGGAAAAAAAGAGTCTGTAAAAGATACAGCAAGAGTGTTAGGTAGAATGTACGACGGAATAGAGTATAGAGGCTTTGGTCAAGAAAGAGTCGAAATTCTTTCAGAATACTCAGGAGTTCCAGTATGGAATGGATTAACAAATGAAGATCATCCTACTCAAGTTTTGGCAGATTTTCTTACTATTAAAGAAAATTTTGATAAGCCATTGAATAAAATTAAATTTGTATATACAGGAGATGGAAGAAACAATATGGCTAATGCACTTATGATAGGTGCATGTAAAATGGGATTAGATTTTAGAATTGCTGCACCAGAGAGTTTATTTCCAGATGAAGAGTTAGTTAATAGATGTAAAGAGGAAGCATTAAAAAGTGGTGGAAAAATCACTATTACCTCTAATGTAGAGGAAGCTGTTCAAGAAGTTGATGTTATTTACACAGATGTATGGGTATCAATGGGTGAACCTGATGAAGTGTGGAAAGATAGAATTGAACTTTTAATGCCGTATCAGGTGAATATGGAAATGATAAAGAAGACAGGTAATGAATCAGTAAAATTTATGCATTGCTTACCGGCTTTTCATGATTTAGAAACTGTAGTTGGCAAAGATATTTTTAATAAATTTGGAATAGATGCAATGGAAGTAACAGATGAAGTATTTGAAAGTGATTTTTCTATAGTTTTCGATGAAGCGGAGAATAGAATGCATACTATAAAAGCAGTTATGGTTGCTACTTTAGCATAAAATAATTATGTAAATAAATTTATACAAGTCCAAAAATCAAACATAAATGATTTTTGGACTTGTATTAGATTAATATATCTAAATAGTTTTAGCTTTTGCAGGTCTTAAATTACATGCAGTCTTTATTTCACCAGCTCTTTTTAAAGCAGTCTTTGTTAATAGAGGACCTATTAATTCGTAAACAACTGTGGCGGACAATATTATCGTTCTGATTGATGCGCCGTAACTAGGTAATTCTGCTTCTGCTACAAGTGCTAGTCCTATAGCAACACCTGCTTGAGGAACTAAAGTAAAACCTAAATATTTTTGAACACACTGCGGGCAATTTGTTATCCTTGACCCTAGAGCAGCTCCGAAACTTTTACCAATAACTCTAGCTATAATATAAGCTAATCCCCATAAACCAACATGCTTTAACATACCTAAATTGAGTTCTATACCAGCTACAGTGAAAAATGCCATGAATATAGGAGGAGTAAACCTATCAATTACTGAAAAAAGGTTATGACTATTGTGAGCTAAATTTGTAGTAGTTGCACCAATCATCATACAAGTAAGCAATGGTGATAAATTTAAAGTTGTTACTAAACCAATGGAGAGAAAAAGGCTTGCTAATGTTAAACTTAACAATTTATCTTTACCTGATGCATATTTAGAAATTATTATCAATGCTAAACCCATGCCAAAACCAATAATTATTGAAAAAACAATCTCTAAAATTGGTGTTAATATTGATTTAAAAATTGATATTTCGTTAGATGGAATTGATAAGGTTTTAGCAATAGTTAATGAAACGCCAAAAATTATAATACCAACAGCATCATCTAAGGCTACTATAGGTAGTAAAGTATCAACTAAGGGGCCTTTTGCTTTATATTGTTTTATAACCATAAGTGTTGCGGCAGGTGCAGTAGCAGCTGCAATTGAAGAAATAACTATACTAAATTCTAATGGGGCTTTAAAGATAAAAAACATAGTTATGAAAACTAAGATAACAGAACCTAATGCTTCAAATAATGTAATAACTATAATTTTCATACCGACTTTTTTTATTGCTTTTAATTCAAACTCACTGCCTATACTATAGGCTATAAAACCTAAAGCTGCGTCAGCAATAATATTGAAATTACCAGCAATTGAAGTTGGAATGATATTTAAAACTGAGGGACCTATTATAACTCCTGCTAGTAGATATCCAGTAACGCTAGGTAATTTTAGATAAGATACTAGTTTGCCTGCAAGTAAACTGGCAAATAAAATTATACCGAGATAATATAACATGTGCATGAACTCATCTTCTTTCTTTGATTATTCCTTTATACCTTCAACATGGTTTACAGGTACAGTAAAAACGATTCCAACGTTAGGCTTGTTTAAATCGCCAACAACTTTTCTAATACACTTAAGTGCAATATTTATTTTCACATCACTTAATATTGTAAATATTGTTTTATTAAAGGGTCTTTTTTCATTTAATAACATTTTTAAAGATCCGAAAAGAGCAATATCTTTGTGAGTTTCGTATAAAACAGTTGCCATACCATGACTATCTATTACAGTGGCACCGTTAATATTTGATTTGCTGAATTCTAATAGCAAATCATCAATTTTATTAACATCATTAAGAACCATTACTAAGAGTTGCAATAAATCACTTCCTTTTGAAAAAGATATAATTATTATGTAAGGAATTTATAGTTAGAATTGTCTTTTTTTATTTTGAACACTAAAAATAATTATAGAACTATATTTTTGAAAAGTAAAATTCACAAAACTTTAATAAATTACAACATAAAGCCAAAAATCTTTGTTTAAACGTATTCATTATAAGTTATTATAAAAATAAGCTTGTTTACTATGTAAATACATGTTTATAGGCTTATTGAAAAGTAAACAAATGCTTATCCAATAGCAAAAAAAAGAAAATGCAGGTTTGGTAAGTACCTGCATTTACCTCATAGGTTAAAAGAAAACCTAAAATCATTTTAACGCCGACATATATAAATCACTACACACCTAAGTATAATCTCTCGACCATACAAAAGCATTACACAACCCAAATATATCTTTGCTCGACAATAGTAAATCCCTGAGAAACTAAATATAATCTCTCGACTATAATTAACCTCCAACAAGTTCACATAGTTAAAGTGAAGAGCCTACGGAACTCAATACTGTCTTCGCTCAACCACTATACATCATTTGGGACCACATAAATACCTTTCGGCACAGATATAGCCTTTCATAACATATAGCAATCTTCTCGCCAGCACATAAAGAACCTATACAGATCCCTTATATACTTTTGTTCGAATATTAAAGAACTCATTCAAAATCCCGTAATACTCTTTGCTCAACAATTTTAAATCCTCTTTACACATATTATAATAACCAATATCAAAAAAAATATGTAAAACTATTTATGTGGAAAATAAAATCAAATTATGTATAGCGAAAACAAATATGATAAAATTATATGGTTACTAAAAATAAGGAGAAGTAATATGGCTATAAATAGAAAAGAATTTAGTTTTGAAAAAAACAAACTATCTTTAACTAAAACATGGATAAAGAAACAAATAGGGATATTACAAAATGAAGCGGAAAAAATAGATAAGAATTTATCTGAAATTATTAAAAGAACAAATGGATATAGTACCGAATTAGAACTTGTAAAAAAAGTTAAAGAGATAAATACCAAAAATACAAATAGATTTCAAGATGCATCTGATATACCTTATTTTGCAAGAATAGATTTTTGTGAAAAAGGAAGAAGTGAAGAAAATTTTTATATTGGAAAATTTGGACTATTTGATAATGAAAGTATGGAAGAAATAGTTATCGATTGGAGAGCACCTATAGCTGATTTATACTATAGTGGAACAAAAGGTGAAGCAAAATATATTGCTCCTATTGGGACAATTAATGGTGAATTGAAACGAAAAAGGAAATTCCTTATAAAAAATGGAGAATTAAAAGATGCCTTCGATGAGGGAATAAATGAAATTATTTTAAGAAGCGATTTAGATGAATCAGGAAATGAATTAGTAGATGAATTCTTAAAAATAAACCTTGAAGAAGCAGTTAGCAGTAAATTAAAAGAGGTAGTTTCAACGATTCAAAAGGAACAGAATGATATTATTAGAGCAGATTTAAACAAACCTATATTGGTTCAAGGGTCAGCAGGTTCAGGAAAGACAACTATTGCACTTCATAGACTAGCGTATCTTCTATATAGATATAATGATACCATGTCTGGAAAAGATATTTTAGTAATAGCACCAAATAAAATTTTCTTAGACTATATTTCTGAAGTTTTGCCAAACTTGGGAGCAGAACAAGTCAAACAAGTTACTTTTTATGATTTAGCCAGAGAAGTATTAAAAATCAAAAATAAAATAATTTCTAAAGATCAAAAGTTAGCTAATTTGCTAAATGAAACTAGTTCAAAAGAATTAAAGCTAATGTCAGCGGCAAGTAAACTCAAGGGTATGCCGATTATGAAAACTATCTTAGATAGACTTTTAAGATGGGTAGAGATTGAAGATATAAATATTGACCATCTAAAAATAGAGGAATATTTATTATTTTCTAATAAGGATATAATAAGATTATATGCAAGAGATTTAGTGTATCTTCCTATAAATAAAAGAAAAGAAGAAATAAAAAGATATCTCAAAGGGAGAGTAAAAGAAAGGCTACTATTTATCGAAGAGAGAATTGATTTAGATTACAGCGATAAAATAAATTTAATAAAAAATACTATAAATGAACCAAAACTTATGCGAGAAAAAATTATAAACACTTACAATGAGAGAGATGAAAAGAAAAAGAACCTATATAAAAGTGCTATTTCTGAAATTGATTTATTTATAGATAATTGGATTTCAAAGGATATAATAAACATATACCATAAAATGTTTATTGAAAAAGAGACTTTTGATAAAGTCACAGGTGGTAAGTTGCCAGAAGTTCTCTGGAAATATTTAAGCGAAAATCATAACAAATTTATGGAAAATAACTTTATTGAAGATGATGATTTAGCTCCTATAATGTATTTGAAAATTAAAATTGATGGATTAAAAAAGGATTATGAATTTAAGCATATTGTTATAGATGAAGTGCAAGATTATAGTGTTTTTCAGCTATTACTTATAAATGAGATGACAAACACTGATTCTATGACAATAGTTGGTGATCTAGGTCAAGGAATATATGCTTATAAAGGAATTTCAAATTGGAATTCTGTAATAGAAGATGTATTTGAAAATAGAGCAAATTATATAACATTAACTCAAAGTTATAGATCTACAGTTGAAATAATTGAATTTGCTAATAATGTATTAATTAAACAAGATAATAGTTTGATGCCAGCAAAACCTGTTTTGAGGCATGGAAAAGAACCAAAAGTTTTAAAAGTTGAAGATAATAAACAATTTATTGATATGACTAATTCTATCATTAAAGATGTAGAGAGTCTTAGTAAAAATAATGTGGCGATAATATGTAAAAATATAGAAGAATGCCGTAGAGTATATAAAATACTAAATAATAAATCGCGATGTAAATGGCAAATAGTAAAGGGGACAGACAAACAAATAAATTTGGATAAAATTATTATACCCAGTTATATGACAAAGGGGTTAGAATTTGACTGTTCAATAGTTTACGATTGTAGTGAAGATAATTACGGGAATAATGAATTGGATAAAAAGTTATTATATGTAGTGCTGACAAGAGCATTACATTTAGAGTATATTTTATATAGGGGTAAAAAATCTCCATTATTAAGCTGAATGTAAGAGGTGATAATTTTGAATAGAAAGACCTTGACCATAATATCTTATAATCATGAAGAAGCGGAAAATTATTATAATCAATTAAAAAGTTTATTTTTCGAAAATATTATAATAGAAAAAATTATAATGAGTGATAGTATAATACACGATAAAATTGAAACAGATTTAATAATTACGTCATCATATGATATCTATCATTATATAAAAAATAGGTTTAATAATATAGATATCGTGGTAATAAAAAGAACTGTTATGAAAAAAGGTCTTGAAAGAATATTAGCACTACCCCAAGGCAGCGAAGTATATTTGATTGATACTAATATTGAAGGAGCTAAAGAAATTGCAATACTAATGTATCAGTTTGGAATTAGAAATGTAGAACTAATTCCAATTGCTAGCGATGATGATACTGAAAAAAATTTGAAGCAAGCAATTGTTTTAGGAAATAATTTGAAAATTCCAAATAGTGTTGAGAACATAATAAATTTAGGAGCAACGTTTATAGACGTTAGCAGTATAATAGAAATTGCGTCTCTCCTAGAACTGTTATATATATTACAATTTCAAAATATTAATAAAAGTTATGAAGAAATTATAACAATAAATTCTGGGTTAACAGAGATACTTGGAAGAACGAATAGGTTTGCAAGCCAAGTAGAAATCCTTCTTCAGATATTGGATGATGGAATAATAGCTATTAATTCAAAAGGAAATATTTATTCTTATAATATAAATGCAGAGAAAATTTTAGGATATAATAAAAGAGAAGTTATTGGTAAAAATGGAATAAAACTTATGCTTGAAATACCTTTCGAGAGTGCCCTTGAAAAAAGGATTTCAATTAAAGAAAAATTAATAAAAGTAAATGGAGAAGATATAGTAGTATCAGTAGATCCTATAATAAATTCTGATAGAGTTTATGGAGCTGTAGCAATTTTAAAGAGATTTAGCGATACAGAAAGAAAACAACACAAGCTTAGAGCTCAGTTAATAGGAAAAGGACATAAAGCAAAATATTTATTTAGTGATATATTAGGGACTAGTGAAAAGATAAATAAGTGTAAAGAAATAGCAAAAAGAATGTCTAAATCCAGTTCCTCAATATTGATCACTGGAGAAAGTGGTACAGGAAAGGAACTTTTTGCTCAAGCTATCCATAATATATCAAAAAGAAAAAATTATCAATTTGTTGCAGTAAATTGTGGTGCATTTCCTGAAAGTTTGTTAGAAAGTGAACTATTTGGATACGAAGAGGGAGCTTTTACGGGAGCAAGGAAAGGTGGCAAATTGGGATTTTTCGAATTGGCTCATAAGGGAACTCTATTTTTGGATGAAATAGGAGAAATGCCATTTAGTCTTCAAATGAGACTTTTAAGGGTTTTGCAAGAAAGAGAAATTATGAGAATTGGTGGAGATAGAGTCATTGATATTGATGTAAGGATAATTGCAGCATCTAATAGAGATTTAAAACAGATGGTCAAAATGGGAGAATTTAGAGAAGATTTATATTTTCGATTAAATGTATTACCATTAAGAATACCTTCACTTAGAGAAAGAAAAGAAGACATTTTTGAAATAATAAATCATGTTAAAAAAGAATTTAATGGTAAGTTTGATTTTACTGGGGAAGCTATGGATATACTAATAAACTATAATTGGAAAGGAAATGTAAGAGAACTTCGAAACTATATTGAGTACTTTACTAATTTAGGTTTAGAAAAGGTTGATGTGAGGGACTTACCAATTGATATAAATGAGAATATATATGATGTATCATTGTATTATGAAGATAAAAATATAGTAAATAACATTATTAATGATAGAAAAATATATACTGAACGGTATATTTTTATATTAAATCAATTAGAAAATGCTTATATCAAAAAAATTAGACTAGGTAGAAGAAGTCTATATAAAATTGCGAATGAAAAAGGTTTTTTCTTGAGTGAACAAGAAATTAGAACAATATTGATACAATTAGAAAAACATTCTTTAGTTAAAATATTGAAAGGTAGAAGTGGGACAATAATAACTTTAAAAGGAAGAGAAGTATTAAAGAAATTACAAAAGGGTTAAAAGGTGTGAAATTTCATACCTTTTAACCCTTTTTATTATTTTAAGAGTTTATTTATTAGCAAATAACTCTATTTATGGCTTTTGTAACTTTGGCATAAAAATTGCATTTATTATATGTATGTAATAAAAGCATAGCTCATTATACCATATTTATAAAATATGATATAATGAGCTAAAACAGGGAAAAGTTTACAATAGGAGGCTGATCTTATGATTAAAAAACTAGATGGAATATTAGAAAAAGCAAAAAAGCAGATGACTATGAAACTTTCAGTTGCTGCGGCAGAAGATGAAGAGGTTTTAATGGCAGTATTATCTTCAGCTGAGATGGGTATTATAGAGCCAATTTTAGTAGGAAATGAAAAAAAAATTAAAGAGATATGTGAAAGGTTCAAGTTTGAGTTAAAAGATTATAGGATAATAAATGAATGCGATATCAACAAAGTAGGAAGAAAAGCAGTAGAACTTGTTAGTTCTGGAGAAGCCGATTTTGTTATGAAAGGTTTGTTAGACACGTCAATACTATTAAAAGCAGTATTGGATAAAGAAATTGGATTAAGAACGGATAGTCAATTGAGTCATGTAATGGTTTACGAATCACAAAGTTACCATAAATTAATATATTTAACTGATGGGGGGATGAATATGTACCCTGATTTGAATATAAAAACTAAAATAATAAAAAATGCAGTAGATGTTGTGAAATCAATGGGGAATGAAATTGTTAAAGTTGCATGTTTAGCGGCTAAAGAAAAGGTTAATCCTAAAATGCCTGCTACAGTTGACGCTGATAACCTAAAGAAGCTAGGTATCAGTGGAGAGTTTGGAAAAAAAGTTATAGTTGATGGTCCTATGGCACTTGATTTGGCAGTTTCTAAAGAAGCTGCAAAGATAAAAAAATATGAGAGTAAGATTGTAGGAGATGCTGATATTTTTATGGTTCCTAATATTGAAATGGGAAATGGTATTGGCAAATCTCTAACATATTTTGGGGGTGCTAAATCAGCGGGTATCATTATGGGGGCAAAGGCACCTGTAGTACTAGTATCAAGAGCAGATACGTATGAATCTAAATTATATTCTATTGCATTAGGAAGTGTAATAGCTGCAAATAAAAAATCTTAAGGAGAGTGTAAGAATGAAAAAACTACTAACTGGTAATGAAGCTGTTGCTCGTGGTGCATATGAAGCTGGAATAAATTTTGCAGCAGCATACCCGGGGACACCAAGTACTGAAATCCTCGAAAATATTGCTCCTTATAAAGAAGATATCATGGCTGAATGGGCTCCAAATGAGAAGACTGCTTTAGAATCTGTTATTGGAGCTAGTATTGCAGGGGCGAGGTCTCTTTGTGCAATGAAACATGTAGGAGTAAATGTAGCTGCAGATCCACTATTTACTGCTGGATATACTGGAGTAAATGGAGCACTGGTAGTTATTACTGCTGATGAGCCTGGAATGCATTCGTCTCAAAACGAGCAAGATAATAGATATTACGCAAAATTTGCTAAGCTTGCAATGGTTGAACCATCAGATAGCCAAGAATGTAAAGATATGATAAAAGCAGCAGTTGAAATTAGTGAAAAGTTTGATACAACTGTTTTATTTAGAATGACAACAAGAACTTGTCACAGTAAAGGGATAGTTGAAATTGGAGACAGGGAAGAAGTTCCTGTAAAAGAGTATAAAAAAGATACTGCAAAATACCTTGTGGCACCTGCAAATGCTAGAAAATTACATGTAGTGGTTGAAGATAGACTAAAAAAATTAGAAGAATTCTCAAATAGTACAGATTTGAATTTTATAGAGTGGAATGATAAGAAAATCGGAATAGTATCATCAGGAGTAGCTTATCAATATGCAAAAGAAGTATTCGGAGATAAAGTATCATATCTTAAACTTGGATTCACACACCCTTTACCAATGAAAAAGATAAAGAATTTTGCAAAAGAAGTAGATGTATTATATATCATTGAAGAATTAGAACCTTATATTGAGACAGCTGTTAGAGCTGAAGGAATTGAATGTATTGGTAAAGAAAAAATCCCTAATATAGGAGAATTAAATCCTGATATTATATCAAAATCTTTATTAGGAGAAAAACAGACAACGATTGAATATGATGAAAATAAAATTGTTGGAAGGCCACCTACATTATGTGCGGGATGTCCACATAGAGGTTTCTTCTATGAACTGAGCAAAAAGAAAGATGTAATGATAACTGGTGATATTGGGTGTTATACATTAGGATATATATCGCCATTAAATGCTATGGATACGTGCACATGTATGGGCGCGAGTATTACAGTTGGACATGGGGCTCAAAAGGTATTTAATAGATTTGGCATTAATAAAAGAACTGTTGCAGTTATTGGAGACTCAACATTTTTTCACACTGGAATTAATAGCTTACTTGATGTTGCTTATAATAGAAGTAATACTGTTACGGTAATACTTGATAATAGAATTACAGGAATGACAGGACATCAAGAGAATCCTGGTACAGGATATACTCTTCAAGGGATGCCTACTAAGCAAGCAGATATCCCGGCAATAGTAAAAGCAGTTGGAATAGAACATATAAGAATTATTAATCCTTTAAAACTAGATGAAGTTAAATCTGCTTTAGATTGGGCTTTAGCTTTAGATGAACCTTCAGTTATTATTACAAGATGGCCATGTGTATTGAAAAAGCATTCAAAGCAAGATTCTGAAGAGTTTGGCGATTATAAAAGTTTATGTCTAGTTAATGTAGATAAATGTATTGGATGTAAGAAGTGCATGAAAACAGGTTGTCCAGCTATTTCTTTTGATAAAGAAAATAAAAAGGCAGTAATAGACAAAGCTTCTTGTGTTGGATGTGAAGTATGCCTTCAAGTATGTCCTGTAAAAGCTATTGAAAAGGTAGGTGAATAACATGACAGAGACTAAAAATATTCTATTGGCTGGAGTTGGAGGTCAAGGAACAATAACAGCAAGTAAGATTTTATCAACTGGATTAATAGAAGCAGGTTATGACGTGAAAATGGCTGAAATTCATGGAATGTCTCAAAGAGGGGGTAGTGTTACTACTCAAGTAAGATTTGGAGAAAAAGTTTATTCACCTATAATTGGAGAGGCACAGGCTGATATTTTAATATCTTTTGAAGTTATGGAAACATTGAGGTGGCTAAAAAACTTAAAACCTGATGGAGTAGTAGTCTTGAACGATTACAAGATACCATCAGTTCCAATATTGACTGGAGCAGTTGAATATCCGGAAAGGATAATTGAAGAAGTTAAGTCAAAAGCGAAAACAACTGTAATTGATGCAGCAAAAATTGCTGAGGAATTAGGAAATATAAGAACTATGAATGTAGTGCTTCTTGGGGCACTAATAAAAGCTATGAATTTAACAGAGATAGATTGGGAAGGTGTTATAAAGAAAACTGTTAAAGAGAAATTTATTGAATTAAATATAAAAGCATTAAAAAAAGGAATGGATCAAATATAACAGAAGCCACTATATGAATTTATAGTGGCTTTTTTGGGAATAACTATAAATTGTGAAGTAAGCTTACTATTTACAACAATTTACTTGATTTTTCTTTCTATCGTGAAAAAAGATAGTATATTAGAATTATTAATGTTTGATAAAAATTTATCAAAATAGATTGTTTTTGGATTATATATTTGCTATACTAATAATTAGTATAGCAAGTAAAAACAATTCGAAAATGAAGGGAGAAACATATTATGGCTAAAAAAAATCCAAGAGAATTATTGAATGCTTTTACAGGAGGACTTCAAGAGGTAGGAGAAACAAATCCTAATGAAATGAATGCATTTATGAATTTATTAGGAACAAACTATGCTGAAGGTGCTTTAGATGTTAAAACTAAAGAATTGATGAGTGTTGCAATTGCTGTTTATAACAGATGTGAGTATTGTATAGTGTTCCATGCATTTAAAGCTTTAGAAGCGGGTGCTACTAGAGAAGAAATGATGGAAGCTGCAATGGTTTCTGCTGCATTTGGTGGCGGACCAACAATCGCTTATAGCGTTACACTATTAAAAGATTCAATTGATGAATTTGAAGGAGATTTTAAATAAGTATATTCCAAAGGCAGTTTATGCTGCCTTTTTATTAGGTTCTATTTTAAATGGAACCTAATTATTTAAGCGGAGGTGTAGGAAATGATAACTGAAATTAAGAGTGCAAAGGCAGGTAAGATAGGAAAAATTTCAGTAAATGTTGGAGATAATATAAAAAAAGGGAGTAAATTATTAGATATAGAAGCGCATAAAGGTAATGAAGCAATGGTAGCTAAGAATGAAGGTAAAGTAGTGAGCATCCAAGTTGAAGAAGGGGATGTTGCGAAGATTGGAGATATATTATTAACAGTAGAATGTGAAATGGTCAATGCAAAACCAGAAAAAGTTCAAACGAAGACTACCAATAAAGCAACATTTGATTATTTCGGTAGTGTTATGAAACCTCAAAAGATAGAATTAGAAAGCGACATTACTATTATTGGTGGGGGGCCAGGTGGATATGTAGCAGCTATTAAAGCGGCAAAGCTAGGAGCTAAAGTAGTTTTAGTTGAAAAAGAAAACCTAGGTGGGACTTGCTTAAATAGAGGATGTATTCCAACTAAGGCGTTAGTCCGATCTTCAGAGGTATACAGTAATATGCAAAGAGCAGAAGAATTTGGATTATTTGCTAAAAACATATCTGTAGATATGGGAAAAGTAATTGAAAGAAAGAATGGCGTTGTAGACAATCTAGTAGCTGGAATAAAATACTTGATGGATAAAAACAAAGTTACAGTTGTAGAAGGTAGTGCAAAAATGCTATCTAGTGAAAAAGTTTATGTAAAAGGAAATAGAAAAGAAACAACAATAAATTCTAGAAATATAATTATTGCAACGGGGTCTACTAGTTTTAAATTACCTATAGAAGGAATAGAGTCCAAAAATGTGTTAACTAGTACTGAGATACTTGATTTAAAAGAGTTGCCACAAAAAATTGTTATTATTGGTGGCGGTGTTATAGGAATGGAATTTGCTTTTATGTATAATAGCTTTGGAGTAGATGTGTCTGTAGTTGAATATATGGATAATATTTTACCAACATTAGATAGTGATGTATGTGAAGAAATATCTAATATTGCAAAAGCAAAGGGAATAAAATTATATACTGGATCAAAAGTAGATAAGATAATTCATGCAAAAGATGGAGAATGTATTGTATCTTTTGAAAAGGCTAGTAAAATAAATAATTTAGTAGGAAACAAAGTTTTAGTATCAGTGGGTAGAAAGCCATATCATGATAATTTGGGTATTGAAGAGCTAGGAATTCAACTAAACGAAAACAAAAGAGGTATAAAAGTAAATAATAAAATGCAAACCAATATTGAAAATATTTATGCAATAGGTGATGTAACAAATGTATTACAATTAGCACATGTTGCTTCTCATCAAGGAATTATTGCAGTTGAAAATATATTAGGTGAAGATAAAGAAATGGATTATTCTTCAGTTCCAAGTGCAATCTTTACCAATCCTGAAATTGCTACAGTAGGTGTTAGTGAAAGAATGATTAGCGAAAAAGGAATTGAAGCTGAAGTTGGTAAATTCCCTTTCTCTGCTAATGGAAAAGCTCTTACTTTAGGAGAACCAGAAGGCTTTATAAAAATTATAAAAGAAAAAGAAAGTGGAAAAATAATAGGCTCTACAATTATAGGAGCTCATGCTACTGATTTAATTCATGAGTTAACTTTAGCTATTAAGAATGGATTAACTGCAGAACAAATAGCAGAAACGATTCATGCACATCCAACAACAGCGGAAGTTATTCATGAAGCAGCTTTATCCGTAGAAGGAGGAGCACTACATTTTGCTGAATAATAATATAAAACAAAAGATAATTATATCTCAGTCAAAGAATCCATGGGAAAATTTAGCTTTAGAAGAACTTTTATTAGAATCAGTTAAGAAAAATGAAGTTATTATGTACTTATGGCAAAATGATAATACTATTGTTATAGGTAGAAATCAAAATCCATGGAAAGAGTGTAAATGTGATTTATTCAACAGTAATGGCGGTAAAATTGCCAGAAGATTATCTGGTGGAGGCGCTGTTTACCATGATTTGGGTAACATAAACTTTACGTTTTTAATGGACAAGGAACTATATCACTTAGAAAAGCAATTAAATGTAATTTTATCAGCTGTAAAAGCATTGGGTATAAATGCCAAGTTTACAGGTAGAAATGATATAACTGTTGACGATAAGAAATTTTCAGGAAATGCATTTTATTTTACTTCCAATTCAGCATATCATCACGGGACAATTTTAGTGAATTCGGATTTATCTCAACTAGTAAAGTATTTACAAGTATCTAATGAGAAGATAAAATCTAAAGGAATTGACTCAGTTAAATCAAGGGTTACAAACTTAAAAAATATTAATGGGAGTATCACCAATAAGAAAGTAATTGAAGCATTAAAAGAGAGTTTTCAAATTGAATATGGAGAATGTTATGTTGATAATGTGTTTATTCAAAATAATAAAGATGAGATCAAGTCACTATATAACAAGTATTCTTCTTGGGAATGGATTTTTGGAGAAACTCCAAAGTTTGATATAACCTATGATAAAAGATTTGCTTGGGGTGGAATCGAAATAAATCTAAGTTTAAAGAATGGTAAAATAGTTGATAATAAAATATTCTCAGATGCTATGAATAGTGAATTGATCTTAAATATATCAAAAGAATTAGAAGGATTGACTTTTAATATTGAGTTAATAGCAAAAAATATAGTAAACATGGATGTAGAAAATGATGTAGATAAAAATATACTAAAAGATATTCATAGCTGGTTATTGAATCAACAATAAAATAGTCCACTGAAAAACTGTGGACTATTTTATTAATTGGCTAAAAGTTTCATCATATTTTAGAATCATATCTTGCCATTTATACTTTGAAGCAATATTGTTAAGTGATTTTTTTCTAATATGATCTATATTTTCTAAAGACCATTGTATTTTACAAACTAATTCATTAAAGTTATTGTAAAAATTAATGCTATTGTTTTTTGCATCTAGTAGTTCTGGATAAGTAAGTCTATTTGGTAGTAAGGGATAGCAATTACAGTAAACTGCCTCCATTACACTAATTCCGAAGAATTCTTGAATAGAGGTTACAGGCAAGATATCTGCTTTATGTAACCAGCGTGCATATTCACTAAAACTCTCAGCTCTCTCGAAAATTACAATATTTTCTTTTAATTCATTTTTTGCTTTTTCAAATATTTTAGGATTTTTTTTAAAGCTCTCCCCAAGTACAGCTAATTTGAAGGGGATTCCTTTATTCTTTAATATGAATAGAGCATTAAAGAAATCTTCAGGATTTTTATCATATTCCCATCGATGATTCCAGAGAATTAATCCTTCTTTGTATTTTGACGAATTACTGTATTCATCAAACTTATTTAGTTCTAAACCTAAAGGAAGTACGGAGCATTTAGCTCTTATTTTATCCATATTTTCAATGGTTTTATAGTCTGGCATTGAATTTAAAAAAGTTTCTAATGCAGAATAAAATGAATTCATATGATAATTAGAATTAAAAAAAACAGCATCTGCTGTGAGAATTGATGTATAGTTAATAAAACCATAATGTTTATCTCTATTTTCTTTAATATCCTTATCGTTAGGAGACCAAGGATATGATAACTGGTTTTCATGAAAATACATAGCAATTTTTGTGTTTCTCAATTTATTCTTAGCTAAAGAAACAAAGGTACTTAAATCTAACATATCACTTGCGATAATTAAATCAGGAGTAAAATTCATGTTTAAGAACTCTTTTGATAGATATACTGCGCCGCCATGCATTCTCCATTTCCAAAACAAGCCTTTCATACTTAAAATTCTTACTTCATGAGAAGAATATTTTTTTAAATCATTTGCCCAACTTGCGTGTGAACCTGTAAAAAACGGTTCAATTATTAGGATTTTCAATTATAAAAACACCCCGAATCTTTTGTGGTTGAAAGTTTTAATTTGATATAATATGTATTATATCAAATATATTAAAAAAAAGGATGATTCCATGAAAATAATAATTTCTCCAAGTAAAACACAAGATTTTCACAGGAAACTTTTTAATAAAACTGAAACGCCTTTATTTATAAATAATGCAGATAAAATAGTTAAGGAAATTCAAAAATTGTCTAAAAAAGAATTAGCAGCCATGATGAAAATTAAAGGCAAGATATTAGATAAAACTTATTCAGACTACGATAACTATTTTAATAATTGTAGCAATCATGCAATATCAAGTTATAATGGTGCAGTTTTTAAAGAAATAAATATGGAAGTATTAGATAAAAATGATATGGTCTATGCTGAAAAGCATTTAAGAATATTATCAGCTCTATATGGGGTTCTTAAACCTTTAGATGAAATAAGGCCTTATAGATTAGATATGAATATGAAAATAACAAATATGGATTTATATAAGTTTTGGCAGAAAAATATGGATGATTATTTTAGCGGAGAAGATTTAATAATTAATTTAGCATCTAGGGAGTTTTCTAAGCTTATAAATCTACCAATGGTAACTATAGAATTTAAAGAAGAAATAGACGGAAAGTATAAGATTGTTGGAACTTACGCAAAGAAAGCACGTGGGATGATGGTAAATTTTCTTATAAAAAATAAGATTGAGGATTATGAGAAGATAAAAGAATTTACAATGGATAAATATAAATACAATAAGGAATTATCTTTGGATAAAAAAATAGTATTTTCAAGAAAAAGAGTGTAACCTTTTTCTATCTTATATTTCTAGTTATATAAGGAAACAAATAAAATTCTCTATACTAAAAGTTGATTTACAATTTTTTTATTTATTAATACATTAAATAGATGTAAAATGTAGATACAAGCATGAATTAACTAAAGGGGATTTTGTATGGATATATTTAGGAAAAAGCATAAGAAGATAGATAATTTCGAAAAAGAAATTAATAGGGTTTATGAGGGACTATATAGATATATTTATTACATAGCAAAAAATAAAATTTTAGCTGAAGATATATTACAAAATACTTTAATGATAGCTTACGAAAAATATAATACTTTAAAAGACAAAAATAAGTTCAAAAGCTGGATTTATACAATTGCAAAGAGGCAAACAATAAATACTATTGCAAAATATAGGAGAGAGATTTTTTCTGATGATTTAAATATAGATTCTATATATAAAGAAAAAGTTGATTTACCAGAAGATATTATTATCAAGGAAGAATTGAAGGAAGAAACACTTAAAGCTATAAATAGATTGCGACCAGAGTATAGGCAAATAATTATTCTAAGATATTTCTATGATTTACCTTTTAAAGAAATATCTAACATACTAAATGTGAAGAATAATACTATTCGAGTAAGACATTTAAGAGCTAAAGAAGAACTTTACTCATACTTGTCCTTTAATTATTTAAATGATAACATTTTTATTGAAAAAGAGGAGGTAGCTGAATGAAGAAGTATAATGATAAATTTGAAGAATTACTCTATGCTACCTGTAAAGAAAATTTTGATGAAATCCAAGATATAAAAGATATAGATATTCCAAATTTTGATAATCAATTTGACAAATTTAAATCAAAAATAGATAAAGAAAGTGAAAATAAAAAAAACAAATGTATTTATTTAAAAGTGGCTGGATTAGTAGCAGCTATGTTTATATGTATATATGTGATACCAACATTATATCAAGTTCCTTGTGTTAATGCTATTAAGAAGAATTTTGATAATTCAATGGTACGTATTTCAGGAGAAATAAGAAGTATAATTATTGATGATAAAAACAATGAATCGCGCAATACTTTAGATAGTCACAAAAAAGATATTTTTAATGTGGAAAATTCTGAAGAAACTTCTATAACAAATTTATATGAATCAATAGATAGTGCACAGAAAGACATTAATTATAAAATAGTTAAACCGTTTTATATGCTTGAGGGATATATAATAGATAGAGTAGAAGTTATTGATGTTGAAAATATTTCTACAGTTAATCAAGTATATATAAAAGATGGAAAACATAATATTGCAATAAATCAATCTCCGATAGAAGACAATTCTACTACAGTAATTAGTTCTAACCTTGATTCTAAATATGAAGAAACCTATATTAATGATACTAAGGTAATATTTCTGATTGAAGAAGAAAGTAGTTATGCTATTTGGAATAAGGATGGTTTTAGATTTACTATTATTGCTACTAGAGGATTGAGTAAAAAAGAAATAGTAAAAATTATTAATGAACTAAAATAAAAGCCTAATGGGCTTTTATTAGGTTCATTTTATTTTTTATTGAATATACTATAATATATGAAGTAATCTAATACAGAGTAATAAATATGAGGTGATATCATTAACGAATACTTTGGTATTAGTATAAATCAATGTAAATTTTTAGGTAAAGGTTGTGAGGGAAAAGTATATTTAACTCCAAAGGGAAATGCTTTAAAAATATTTAAAGATAAACAGATGGCAGAGCATGAATATGATATTTTAAAAAAAGTAGAAAATAGTTCTTATTTTCCACGTGTTATAAAATTTGAAGAAACATGTATGCTTAGAGAGTATGTAAAGGGAGTACTTTTGAAAAAGTATGTTAAGAAAAATGGAGTTAGTAATATACTTTTAATGAACTTAATTCAGATGATTGAAGAATTTGAGAAACTTGGATTTTGGCGAGTAAACTATAATACAAAGCACATATATGTTCAACCTGATGAAAGTTTACAAGTAATTGATCCACGGAAATGTTATTCGATGAAAGCACCGCAACCAACAAAAATACTTAAACTTATGGATAAACAAAATGCACTCGATAGGTTTATGAAAGTTTTGATAAGTTACAATCCAGAGCTAGCTGTGGAGTGGTTTAAAAATAATTAATAAAATTTTATAAATCTAATGTATAAAACTATTTTTGTAAGGAAAACAACTTCAACTATTAATCTATATATAGAATCCAGTTCAACTATTTATTTATACATGTCCAAAACTAGTTGGTACGTCTAGATTTTGAGACAAGTATAAATAAAGTTTCACAGTGGATTCTCTATAGTATAATGGTAATAGAGTTAAAATAAAGAAGGGGGTTTTCCTAATGAAAATATATATAAGTGCAGATATTGAAGGAGTAACGGGAGTAACTCATTGGAATGAAACAGAAAAACAAAAAGGAGATTATGCTGAATTTGCGGAGCAGATGACTAAAGAGACAAAAGCGGCATGTGAAGGCGCATTAAATGCTGGAGCTAAAGAAATTATTGTTAAAGATGCTCATGATTCTGGAAGAAATATTGATGGAAATCAGCTTCCCACTGAAACAAAGTTAATAAGAGGGTGGAGTGGACATCCATTTTCTATGGTTCAAGGAATAGATTCAACTTTTGATGCAGCTATATTTATTGGATATCATTCATATTCTCATTCTGATAGAAATCCATTATCACATACCATGAATCCTTTTTTAATAAATTCTATTAAAATAAATGGAAAATATGCTAGCGAGTTTTTATTGCATGCTTATGCAGCTGCATCGGTGGGGGTTCCGGTAGTTATGGTTTCAGGAGATAAAGGGTTAGAAGAGGAAATCATAAATATAAATTCAAATATTAGTACAGTTGCGGTAAAAGAGGGCATTGGAGATTCAACAATAAGTATACATCCTCATTTAGCTATAGAAAATATAAGAAAAAGTGTTGGAGAATCATTAAAAAATATTCAACAGTGTAAAATTAATTTACCAGAAAAGTTCAAAGTAGAAATTTCATATGTAAATCATGTAAAAGCTTATAGAGCATCTTTTTATCCTGGAATGAAAAAAATATCTGAAACGGAAGTGATTTTTGAAACAGAGAATTACTTTGATGTTATGACTATGATCCAATTTTTAGTTTAGACTACACAACTATTGATTGTTACCAAAAATTATGCTAATATTTACTTAAAGCTGAAGGGGAGTAGCTGAGAAATTTCTCAAATAGAATCAACATCGTGGCTAATAAAAGCCTGGTTCTATTTACTCTAGCGGTATGTAATGCTATTGGAGCAAGACTTTCAGTTTAATAGAAAATTTTTCTATTAAACTGAAAGTCTTGTTTTTTTATAGCTAAATAAATGGAATATTTTACTAAGATCCATACTGCAAAATAAGGGGGAATTATATGTCAAATTTTGTTGTAGTTTTGTTATTTGTTTTGGGATTCGTATTAATTGTAAAAGGTGGAGACTTATTTGTTGATGCTTCGGTATGGATTGCTGAAATAACTGGTGTTCCTAAAATGTTAATAGGTGCCACTATAGTTAGTTTAGCAACAACTTTACCTGAGTTATTAGTTTCAGTAGTTGCAGCAAGTAAAGGTGTACCTGATATGGCTATTGGAAATGCAATTGGATCTACAATATGTAATATCGGATTAATTTTAGGTATCTGTTGTATTTTTATGCCCGGTAAAACGGAAAAAGCATTTAAACCAAAAGGATTATTGATGTTAGGCGCTACTTTATCATTAATGATTTTTTCATTAGACAGAAATGTGGATAAAATAGAAGGAATCATGTTACTACTTATGCTTGTTTTCTATGTCTATATAAATTTAAAAGCAGTTAAAGCTGCTAGAAAAGCTACATTGGAAAGTGCAGTGGAAGTAGAAGATTTAAATCCTAGTGATGTCGCTAATGGTAATACAATATTTATTCATATTTTAAAGTTTTTGTTAGGAGCAATTGGAATAGTATTAGGAGCTCGTTTATTAGTAGATAATGGTGTCATTATAGCTCATATCCTAAGAATACCTCAGCAAATTATAAGTTTGACATTGATTGCTATTGGAACTTCATTACCTGAATTAACTACAGCAATTACTTCAATAAGGAAAGGTGAACAAAGTATTTCTATAGGAAATATTTTAGGTGCTAATATTTTGAACGTAACAATGATTTTAGGTACATCTTCTCTTATAACAAAGAATGGTTTGATCATTAGTTCTCGTAATATAAATCTATTTGGAAAAGTTTTCAAAAGTGTACCACAAACTCTTTATATTGATGTACCTGTTTCAATTATATTAATGTTAGTTGTAATTGTACCAGGAATTGTTTCCAATAAACTGAGAAAAAGGCACGGAATTATTATGATTTCAATATATTCAATTTATTTAATATTTCTAGCTGTAAGTATTATGTAAAATTCTATTTAACTGTAATATTTTATGTTATAATATAGGGTAAAATAGAGTAATAGTTCAAGTAGTTTATTAATAAAGTATATAGGAGAGATGCTTATGTCAGTAATTTCGATATTTTTTCTTTTACCAATAATTATTCAAATTATATTAGGAGTATTCATTTATAAAGATGCAAATTCAAATGGAATGAATGGTGTTTTATGGGCATTAGTTGTATTCTTGGTACCATGGTTTATTGGATTAATTGTATATCTAGTTGTTAGAAGTTCTTATAGTACAACAAATACCAATAATAAATATTTTAAAACAGAAGGAAATGTTAATAATATGCAAAATGAATCTTGTAAATATTGTGGGAAATCCGTTAATAAAGGATGGAATGTTTGTCCTTATTGTTCAAATCCAATAGATAAAGGCATTGAAACTTTGTATAAAGAAGTATAGTAGTTGAATTTAATTTATTATTTAAAGAAAATATTTGAAATTAAATGGGGGACAAAAATGAGTTTAGAAAGCGTAAAAGAACAATTTAAAAATAAAAACTTAGGATTGGAGATCATTGAGTTTGAGCAGAGTACTGCTACTGTAAATCTTGCTGCTGAAGCTTTAGGGGTAGAGCCTGATAGAATAGCAAAAACTATGGCATTTAAACTGAAAGAATCTAATATTTTAGTAGTTTCAAAAGGCGGTGCAAGAGTAGATAATAGAAAATTTAAAGACACATTTAGAACAAAGGCTAAAATGATGAGTCACGATGAAGTAGTTGATTTAACAGGTCACCCAGTGGGTGGAGTATGTCCTTTTGGACTTGAAAAGACTTTAGAAGTATACCTTGATGAAACACTAAAAGAATTTGATTATGTGTATCCAGCGGCAGGGTCACCAAATTCTGCTGTGAAAGTAACAATAGATGAATTAGAAAAAGTTACTGATGGAAAATGGGTTAATGTTTGCAAATAATTTTTAAAAAATAATCAACTAAAAATTGACTTAAAACATAATATAGAGTATAATCATACTAAACATATAGAAATACTGGGAGTTGAAGGGTGATAAAATGAAAATTTCTACAAAAGGAAGATATGGACTTAAAGCTATGGTAGATTTAGCTTATAACAACTCAAATGGTAAAAATGTTACTCTAAAAAGTATATGTGAAAGACAAAATATATCAGAAAGATATTTGGAGCAGATAATAGCTACATTACGTAAAGCAAACGTAGTAAAAAGCATCAAAGGAGCACAAGGTGGATATTTTTTAGCAGATTCAGCTAATCAAATAACCATTGGTAGAATATTAAGAGCAGTTGAAGGAAATCTTCATGTAACATCAGATAACGATGATAATCCAAAAGATAAGGTAGATGAGTGTATTCAAAGCAAAGTATGGGATGTATTAAACCAAACTATAGACAATGTAGTAGACTCTATTACTTTAGAAGACTTAGTATTTGAATATAGTAGAACATTAAATGATGGATTTATGCTATATATTTAATTTTTTTATAGAAATACCTATTTATCCGATAGGATAAATCAATATGAGAGGGGTAATAATATGACAATTGCAAAAAATTTAACTGAACTAATCGGAAATACACCAATATTGGAGCTTAATAATTTTAAAAACAATAATCAGTTATCAGGAAATGTATTCGCAAAATTAGAGTATTTTAACCCAGGTGGAAGTGTTAAAGATAGAATCGGTTTTGCAATGATTGAAGAGGCAGAAAAAGCTGGTATCATAAATAAAGATACTGTAATTATTGAACCAACTTCAGGAAACACAGGGGTAGGACTTGCATTAACTGCAGCTGCAAAAGGATATAAAATAATGATTACTATGCCTGAATCTATGAGTATTGAAAGAAGGAAGTTATTAAAAGCTTATGGTGCTGAACTAGTGTTAACACCAGCATCAAAAGGAATGAAGGGTGCTATAGAAAAAGCAGAAGAAATATCCAAAGAAATTCCTAATTCATATATTCCACAACAGTTTAATAATAAAGCAAATCCTGAGGCTCATAGGAGAACTACAGCACTAGAAATTATTAATGATTTAGGGGATAAAGTTGATATTTTTATAGCTGGAGTTGGAACAGGAGGCACTTTAACAGGAATTGCAGAAGTACTTAAAGAGAAGAATCCTAATGTGAAAATAATAGCAGTAGAACCTATACATTCACCAGTTTTATCTGGGGGGAATCCTGGACCGCACAAAATACAAGGTATAGGAGCTGGTTTTATACCAGGAGCTTTAAAAGTAGATGTAATAGACGAAGTGTTTAAAGTTGATGGTCAAGATGCATTTAAAACATCAAGGGAGCTTGCAACAACAGAAGGGCTTTTAGTTGGAATATCTTCAGGAGCAGCAGCATATGCGGCAAAAGAGATTGCTAAAAAAGAAGAAAATAAAGGAAAAAATATCGTTGTAATTCTACCTGATGGAGGAGAAAGGTATTTATCAACTGAGTTATTTCAAGATTAAAATAAATAAGGAAGATTGAGCCTCTATAAATAGTTGAATAACTAATGAATTTATTATAAACTTAAAATATAAATAATATTATATTTACTAGGAGGCAAAGGAAATGAATAATTCTAGATTATATAAATCAACAACGGATAAAAAGATTTCTGGTGTTTGTGGAGGATTAGCTGAAGCTTTAGGACTTGACCCTTCAATTGTAAGAATAGTTTGGGCACTAGTATCTTTGTTTTATGGCTTTGGTATCATTCTTTATATCATTGCTGCATTAGTTTTACCAGAAGGAAAACCTCAAGAGAATATAAGAAGAAATCAACAATCAAATTCCAATGGTTTTTCAAAAAGAAAGGAAGAATCATCAGAAACGGAAGCTTATGATGTTAACTATAAAGAAGTAAAAAGTTTTGATGATGTAGAACAATAAAAATTTCTATAAAGGGGTGACAGAGGCTGCGTTTGCAGCCTTTTACTTATGAAAGAATTATATTTTGATTTTGCTGCAACTACAAAAGTGAAGAAAAAAGTTTTAGAAGAAATGCTCCCATATTTTATGGAGTATTATGGGAATCCATCATCTATTTATTCATTATCAAGAAAAGTAAAAAGTGCAATAGATAGCAGTAAAAAAAATATTGCAAAATTGATTAATTCCAATAGAACTGAAATATATTTTACATCTGGAGGTACAGAGGCTGACAATTGGGCCGTAAAAGGAATAGCTCTTGCAAATAGAGAAAAGGGTAAGCATATAATAACCACAGAGATTGAGCATGCAGCGATACTTAACTCATGTAAATATCTGCAATCCTTAGGGTTTAGAGTGACATATTTACCAGTTGATAAAAATGGCTTCATAAATTTAGATCAACTGAGAAAGAATATAGATAAGGAAACTATTTTAGTATCAATTATGTGGGGAAATAATGAAATTGGGACTGTTCAAAATATAAAAGATATAGGAGAAATTTGTAAACAAAGTAACGTATATTTTCATACTGATGCAGTTCAGGCATTAGGTCAAATTCCGATAGATGTTAAAGAAATGAATATTGATTTATTATCAATGTCAGCTCATAAAATATATGGACCAAAGGGAATAGGAGCACTTTATATTAAAAAAGGTGTTAAAATACATAATCTTATTCATGGTGGAGAACAGGAAAGAGGAAGAAGATCTGGAACTGAAAATGTACCTGGTATAGTTGGTTTCGGAAAAGCGGCTGAATTGACTTATGAAAATTCAAAGGATGAAAAGAATAAGCTTATATGCTTTAGAGATAAAATTATAAAAGAACTATTAAAGATTGATAAAACTAAAATAAATGGTGCTACTGGAGAAGATAGATTACCTAATAATATCAATGTTTGTTTTGAAGGGGTAGAATCAGAAGAATTACTTATAGTTTTAGATACCGTGGGTATTTTTGCGTCAGCTGGAAGTGCTTGTTCGGCAGGGGCTATAGAAGAATCACATGTCTTAAAAGCTATTGGATTATCAGTTGATGAAGCAAAAAATTCTATAAGATTTACAATAGGGTATACTATAAATAATGATATAATAGAAGAGTTCATAGGTAAAATAAAAATGGCTGTAAATAACATAAGACAAGTTGATTTATAGGATGGTGTAGAGATGAAAAAGAAAGTTGTTATTGGAATGAGCGGAGGAGTTGATAGCTCAGTTGCTGCATATCTTTTGAAACAGCAAGGATATGAAGTAATAGGTGTTACAATGCAAATTTGGCAAGAAGACGATGAGCATGCTGAAAGAGAAGGTGGTTGCTGTTCTTTAAGTGCTGTAGATGATGCAAGAAGAGTAGCTGATAAATTAGATATACCTTTTTATGTAATGAATTTTAGAAAAGAATTCCAAAACAAGGTGATTGATTATTTTGTTGATGAATATTTAATTGGTAGAACTCCAAATCCCTGTATTGCTTGTAATAGGTATATAAAATTTGATTCTTTTTTGAAAAAAGCAAAAGCAATTGGCGCTGATTATGTTGCAACAGGACATTATGCAAAGATTACTAAAGAGGGCGATAGATATCTTTTAAAAAGTGCTATAGACGATAAAAAAGATCAAACATATGCATTATACAATTTGGATCAATCAATGCTTGAGCATACACTTATGCCTTGTGGAGAGTTTACGAAACCTAAAATAAGAGAAATTGCAAAAGAAATAGGCCTGGATGTTCATAATAAGAGAGACAGCCAGGAAATATGTTTTGTATATGACAATAATCATGGTAAATTTATAGAAACACAAGTACCAGGAAAAGTTAAGACTGGGAATTTTGTTGATGAAGAAGGCAACGTATTAGGGAAACATAAAGGGATTGTACATTACACAATTGGTCAAAGAAAAGGGCTTGGTTTAGCTCTAGGAAAACCTGTGTATGTTGTAGATATTAATGAAAAAACAAATGAAGTTGTAATTGGTAGTGAGGAAGGTATCTTTAGAAATAAACTAATAGCATCAGATTTGAACTTTATTCCTTTTGAGAAACTAGAAGAGCCAATGGAAATACAAGCAAAGATAAGATATAGTGCACCAAAGGCAAATGCAACTATAATTCCACTTGGAGAAGATAGAGTTAAGGTTGTTTTTGAAGATAAACAAAGAGCTATTACCAAAGGGCAAGCGGTTGTATTTTATCAAGATGACTTAGTTGTTGGTGGTGGAACTATAGAATAAAGATAAAGCCTTGACAAATTGCAAGGCTTTATCTTTATCAATATTTCCTTTAAAAGATATTTACTAAAAAATTAATTACATAGCTTTCTTATCTAAATATTGTTTCAGCTAAATTTGGACAATGTGAGGTTTCTTCCTTGAGTTGTTTTCCATTCAAAGTAAATCTAACGCCATCAATCCAATACCCTTTATATTGTTTTTGAAGTATATTTTCTATAAGGGTATATTCAGTGATTTGTCCTCCCACTGAACCTTGCATTTTTTGATACCAGTAGCTTTTATCTCCTCCTAGATTGATAACAGCTATCTTTTTATTATTTACTGTTTCTATAGTTTTTAACTCCAACGATTTTCCATCAAAATACTTAGTTGATATAGTGCTAAGTATCTTTCTTATATTATCAGCAACCCCTAAACCAACTGTTTTAATCTCTCCTCCACTTATAACTTTATAATCAATATTTTTAGTTGTTATCTTAAATATTCTCACAGTTTTATCTGGTTCAGCAGTATTACTATCGGTTTTATTTTCCGATTTTGATTTATCGGTAGGTGCTGATTCTGAGTTTGATTTTTCCTCAGAATCTGGTTTATCAATATTACTATCTGCTTTATTTTCTGATTCTACTTTACCTGTAGGTGTTGCTTCTAAATCTGATTTATCCGCATAATCACTCTTGTCTTCAGATACATTAATATCATTAGTAGTTTGATTTTGTTCTGTTATATTGTTATTTTTATCTCCTGTACATCCAACAAAAGATATAGTAATAATTATAGTTAATGCAGTTAAAAAAATTCTCTTCATATTCTTCTCCTTATTATTAAATTTTTACTATTTTCCATAATAAGTATATTATACACATATATTGAAATCATATCCATATGTCTCCTTGTTATATGAGTAAAGTTTACATTTTATTAATGACCTTAATAATTTTATACTCTAGATATTGTTCTAGAAGATTTATTGTGTTTATGAGATATATGGTATTATTGATGTATAAATCTATTATTGAGCTGAGATATCTGTATAATTAATAGTGGTTTAACTTAAAAAAAAAGGGGGATTATCTATGATAAAAGCACTATTCACATATGATTACGGCACTGAAAAAATGAAAAAGATTGAAGAATTAGGATATGAAATAGTAATGGGTAAAGAAAATAATCACGCTTTTAATAATTCTAAAGATTATGTTACTTATAATGATGAATTAAAAGATGTAGAGATGTTAAGCTGTTATAATCCATTTACTACATTAGATATTGGAAAAATGACAAAACTAAAATGGATACAATTATCCAGTATAGGAGTAGATCAAGTTCCAAAAGATATTGTAAATAGGAATAATATTATAGTTACTAATAATAGAGGTGGTTATAGTATACCTATAGCTGAATGGATAGTTATGAGCATACTTCAAATGATGAAGAATACCAATAAGTTCTATAAAAAACAACAAAATAAGATATGGAAAATGGATGGTTCTGTACTTGAACTATATGGGAAAACAGTAGGTTTTGTGGGGACAGGGACTATTGCAATAGAAGCAGCTAAAAGACTTTCAAGTTTTGGTGTTAAAATTTTAGGAGTTAATACAAAGGGAAGAGATATACAATATTTTGATAAGTGTTATTCTAGAGCACAAACTGATGATATGTTATCTCGATGTGATGTTGTAGTAGGCATGGTTCCAGGTACAAAAGCTACATATCATTTATTTAATGAAGATAGATTTAAGGCCATGAAAGATGGAGTATTGTTTGTAAATTCTGCTAGAGGAAGTATTGTTGATGAAAATGAGTTAATAAAGAATTTAAAAAATGGTAAAGTAAGGGCAGCAGCTCTTGATGTATTTGAACAGGAACCACTTTCTTTAGATAATCCATTATGGGAAATGGAAAATGTTATAGTAAGTCCTCATAATTCTTGGATTTCTGAAATGAGAAATGAAAGAAGATTTAATTTAATATATAATAATATGAGAAGTTATATTAGAGGCGAAGAACTTAGTAATATAGTGAATCTAGGAAAAGGATATTAAATATAAAAAACATTTGACAATGTGGATCTAATAATATATACTGAGATAGTAAAATTAAATAGTTAATTTTTGGGTGCTTCAATTTTTTTGAAGATAATAGGGAAAAAGGTTAAAATCCTTTACAGCCCCCGCTACTGTAAGTAGGTATGAAATCTTATAAGACACTGATATAAATCGGGAAGTCAGGAGAGTAAGTTGATCTACAAGTCAGGAGACCTGCCTAAAAAATTTGGCAACTGCTTCGGTGGGAAGTATGAGGTTATATTTGTGCATTTTGGTCAGCTTTTAGATTTTATACTAATATGATGACATTGTATATAATATAAAATGATTACTAAACCTACACAGTTGTTGTAGGTTTTTTATTATGCTAAATATTATATTAAGTTAATGTTTGTAATATTTTTATAGGTTTATTTTAAAATTACAAAAAAAATGCAAAAAATCAAAAAACATAGTAAGAAAATATAAATATATTTAGTTATAATTAAAATATAAAAAATTGTTTCAATTAAATTAATTTCGCAAGACATTTCTTCCAAATAAATAATACCAAAAAATATAGGCCCTAAAAATTTTAGGGGCTATATTTTTTTTGTTTTTTTCCAATAATAAAAATATATATTAATATAAGGAGGTAAACATGGAAAAAATTCATTATGAAGTATCAGGATTGATTAATGCAGATAGAAAGACGAAAGTAAAAAAAACATTAGATAATGTAAAGGGAGTTAAAGAAGTTGAAGTTAATCTTGCCAAGGGAACTGTAGATGTTAGTTTCAATTCACCAGCAACTGAAGAGAAGATTGAGCAAAGTATAGAGAAGCAAGGATGCGTAATTATAAATTGAGAAGAAATCTTTTAACTTCATGAAAGATAAAAGGTAAATAAAAAATTTTACATTGAAAAGGAAGCTTTTTAGAAATGATAAGAGCTTCCTTTTAAATTTTTTGCAAGACAAAGTTTATGTAATCGCTTTAATTCCAATACACTTTAGTTTTGTCACTATTTTATACTGACAATTAGAGCCTTTCTTTTCCTTGTATAGCTAGATTTAACGGAATATAATCAAATTGTAATCAGCTGATACATTTAAAAGAAAATTCTGAAAAATGAAATTATACTAAAATATTATTCATAAAAATCAGGAATTTATAGGGGGAGATTGTATGGCTAACACAGCTACAAATTTGCAAACAAGAACAACACGAGATAATGTACAAGTATTTGGTCGTTTTTTAAGTGGCATGGTGATGCCTAATATTGGGGCATTTATCGCATGGGGATTAATTACAGCTTTATTTATTCCAACAGGTTGGTTACCTAATGAAAGTTTGAGTAGTTTAGTAGGGCCAATGATTAATTACTTATTACCATTACTAATAGGTTATACAGGCGGTAAAATGGTTGGTGGAACTAGAGGTGGTGTTGTTGGGTCAGTTGCAACTATGGGAGTAGTTGTTGGAGTAGACATACCAATGTTTATTGGTGCGATGATAATGGGTCCACTAGGTGGATATGCAATAAAGAAATTTGATGATGTAGTAGAAGGAAAAATACCAACAGGTTTTGAAATGTTAGTTAATAACTTTTCCTCAGGAATTATATCTATGTTATTAGCAATGTTAGCTTTCTTAGGAATTGGACCTATAGTATTAAATCTTACTATAGCTTTAGGCAATGCAGTAGAAGCAATGGTAACTGCAAATTTATTACCAATAGCTTCAGTATTTATAGAACCAGCAAAAATATTATTCTTAAATAATGCGATTAATCATGGTGTTTTATCACCACTTGGAATAGCGCAAGCACAAGAATTAGGTAAATCAGTATTTTTCTTATTAGAAGCAAATCCAGGACCTGGGCTAGGTATTTTATGTGCATATTATGTATTTGGAAAAGGAATGGCTAAGAATTCTGCACCAGGAGCGATTATAATTCATTTTTTAGGAGGAATACACGAAATTTACTTTCCATATGTACTTATGAATCCAATATTAATATTAGCTGTTATAGCAGGGGGAGCAAGTGGAGTGCTAACATTTACAATACTTGGAGCAGGATTAGTAGCAGCTGCATCACCAGGAAGTATATTTGCAGTAATGGCGATGACACCAAAAGGTGGATTATTACCAGTATTAGCAGGTGTAGTAGTAGCAGCAGTTGTATCATTTTTAGTAGCAGGATTTTTTATTAAAAGAGCTAAATCAAATGATGAAGAATTAGAAGATGCAAAATCAAAAATGGTTGATTTAAAAGGAAAAAAATCTTCAGTTGTTAAAGTTGGAAGTAAAGTAAAATTAATTGTTGTAGCTTGTGATGCGGGAATGGGATCAAGTGCAATGGGAGCTTCAACTCTTAGAAAAAAAGTTCAGAAGTCTGGTCTTGATATTAAAGTAATCAATACATCTATAGATCAAATTCCACAAGAGGCTGATATTGTAATTACTCAACAAAGTTTGTCTTCAAGGGCTAAAAATGCAGCTCCTTTAGCTCAGCATATATCAATAGATAATTTTATGGGAACACCAGTTTATGATGAAGTTATTAAAAACTTAAGCAAATAAAAGTGTTAATAAGAGTGTGAATATATACAAAAGAGGGTAGCGCATAACATTCGTTACTCTTTTTTATTCAATAAGTATATTGAATTATGTCACTATTTATTCGTGACAAATAGCATTATCTTTGAGTTGTTTTAAAGGTTTTAGGGAACTATAATTAAAGTGAAAAGAGAAGTATTTTAAATATGTCACCAATACCTGCAGGAGGTGAAATATGACAAATATAAAGATTAGCTCAAGAGTAAAAAGAATTATTGAGATTTTATGTGATACTGATGGACCTATAACAGTAAAAGAAATAAGTAATAAATTATCAGTAAGTTCAAGAACTATTTTAAGAGAAATGTCAGAAGTAGAAAAATGGATTATTTCAAAAGGACTCATGTTAGATAAGAAACCAAGAGTTGGAGTAATTTTGAAAGGAACTATTGATGAAAAAGTTGAATTAAAAGCAAAATTAAATAATGAAGATATTGACAAGCTGTTTTCACCAAAAGAAAGACAATCTTTGATATTAAGTGAATTGTTGCAAAGCAATGAACCTATCAAGTTGTATTATTTCACAACAATATTCAAAGTCTCAGAAGGAACTGTAAGTCATGATTTAGACAAGGTAGAGAAGAAGTTAAAAGCTTATAATTTAAGATTGATAAGAAAGCCTGGTCTAGGAATTTATATAAATGGTAGTGAAAGTGAATTTAGAAAAGCAATGATAAACCTCTTATATGAATACTTAGATAAAAAACAAATACTTAAAATAATGAATCAAAGCTTGTCATTAAAAAATTCTAAAGAAAACAACAGTGTCTATAATCAAACTAGAAATAGATTATTGAATTTAATTGATAGAGAAACTATTTTGAAATTAGAAGATATTGTAGCCCAAGCAGAAAATGATATTGAGTATAAGTTTGCAGATAGCTCATATGTTGGACTACTTGTACATCTAGCTTTAGCAATAAAAAGAATAAAAAATAATGAAAATATAACAATGCAAAAAGAAGTGTTGTATGATCTTAAACTGAGTGAAGAGTTTGAAATAGCAGCAAAAATTGTTGAGAAAATTTCAAATGAATTTGGAATAAATATTCCTGAAGAAGAGATAGGATATGTAACAATGCATTTGAAGGGATCAAAAATAAGAAATGTTGCCCAAAGAAAAGATGATTTCACAATAGGTAATTTTGAATTGATAAAGATTGCGAACAAGATTATTAAGATAGCGGAAAAAGAATCTGGTTATTCTATAAAAAACGATAAAAATTTGTTGGTGGGTTTGGTATCACACCTACAACCAGCTATAACTAGATTAAATATGAATATGGATATTAGGAATCCTTTATTGGATAATATCAAAAATAAATATTTGGAATATTTTGAAATCAGTAAAAAAAGTGTTGCTTTTTTAGAAGATAAGTTTAATAAAAAAATTCCTGAATCTGAAATTGGTTTTATAACAATGCATTTAGGTGCAGCTATTGAAAAATCAAAAAATATAAACGAAAGAATATATAGAGTAATTGTTACTTGTACTAGTGGTATAGGGTCATCTAAAATGTTAGCAACTAGATTAGAAAAAGAGTACAAGAATTTAAAAATTGTAGATGTTATTTCTACAATAGAAATTGATGAACATTGGATAGAAGAAAATGGAATAGATTTTATTATTTCTACAGTAGAGATACAAGAGAGATTTATTCCTGTAATAACAGTTACACCATTATTAATAGATTCAGATATAGAGAAGATAAATACCTTTATTTCTCAGATAGATAAAATAAATTACAGAAATTTAGATGAAGAGAATAAGGTGAAGAATAACAAAAATGAAAGTGGTGTTGATAGAATAAACTTAAGAGAAAAAGCAATTTCTTTGATGGAGTATAGCAAAGCTATTGTAGATTTGATAGATAGTTATTTCTTCAAGGAATACGACAAAGTAGAGGATATCGAATCTTTAATTGAGAGAATTTGCTTATTTATTTCAGTAAATGAGAAAAGACGAATTATTATAAAAAAAGATCTTTTGAAAAGAGAAAAATCAGGCAGTACTGTGGTTAAAGGAAAAGGAATAATATTGATTCATGCTAGAACATTAGGTGTTGAGACATTGAAATTGGGAGTAGTAAGGTTGTCAAATCCAATAAATAAATTAAATGAAGATATTTATTTAGGTTTAATAATGTTAGCTCCAAAGGATGCAAATAAAAAAGAACTAGAAGTAATAAGTGAGATAAGTAAAAGCCTTGTAACCGTAGAAAGTTTCTCGCATGTTTTATTGAAAGAAAAAGAAAAAGAAATTTTAAATCAGATAGAAATTATACTTAGTAAGTTATTGAAGGGTAGAACTTAGACAAACAGGAGGAGTATTTATGGGTGAAGCTGTTGCAAAGAAAAGTAATAGAGAAAGAGTGCAGGTATTTGGTCGTTTTTTAAGTGGTATGGTAATGCCAAACATAGGAGCATTTATTGCATGGGGGTTAATAACAGCATTATTTATTCCAACAGGTTGGTTACCTAATGAAAGCTTAAGTAGTTTAGTAAGTCCAATGATTCTTTATTTATTACCATTACTTATAGGTTATACAGGTGGTAAAATTCTTGGAGGAACTAGAGGTGGAGTTGTTGGATCAGTTGCAACAATGGGAGTAGTTGTTGGAGTAGACATACCAATGTTTATTGGTGCAATGATTATGGGACCTTTAGGAGGTTATGTAATAAAGAAATTTGATGCTGGAGTAGAAGGAAAAATCCCAACAGGCTTTGAAATGTTAGTAAATAATTTCTCATCAGGAATAATAGGTATGGGACTTGCATTATTAGCATTCAAAGGAATAGGTCCAGTAGTATTGAGTCTTACAAATGGTTTAGGAAATGCAGTAGAAGCAATGGTAACTGCCAATTTACTACCATTAGCATCAATATTTATAGAACCAGCAAAAATATTATTTTTAAATAATGCAATAAATCATGGTGTTTTATCACCACTTGGAATAGCACAAGCACAAGAAGTAGGTAAATCAGTATTTTTCTTATTAGAAGCAAATCCAGGACCAGGGCTAGGTATTTTATGTGCATACTATGTATTTGGAAAAGGAATGGCTAAGAACTCTGCACCAGGAGCAATCATAATTCATTTCTTAGGTGGGATACATGAAATTTACTTCCCATACGTACTTATGAATCCAATATTAATACTAGCTGTTATAGCAGGGGGAGCAAGTGGAGTACTAACATTCACAATACTTGGAGCAGGATTAGTAGCAGCTGCATCACCAGGAAGTATATTTGCAGTAATGGCAATGACACCAAAAGGTGGGTTATTACCGGTATTAGCAGGTGTAGTAGTAGCAGCAGTTGTATCATTTTTAGTAGCAGGATTCTTCATTAAGAGAGCTAAATCAAACGATGAAGAATTAGAAGATGCAAAATCTAAAATGGTTGATTTAAAAGGAAAAGAATCATCTGTAATAAAAGTATCTAAAAATATAAATAAAGTAGTATTCGCATGTGATGCAGGTATGGGATCAAGTGCAATGGGGGCTTCAAAACTTAGAAGTAAGTTCAAAAAAGCTGGAATAGATGTAACTGTTATAAATAGTGCTATAAATGAGATTCCGGATGATGCTGATTTAGTTATTAGCCATGAAAAATTAACATCTAGAGCAAGAACAAATGCACCTGCGGCTGAACACGTATCAATTAAAGATTTTTTAAATACACCTGCTTATGATGAAATAGTAAGAAATTTTAAAGGTTCAAAAGCAGATAGTAGTCCTAATGAGAATATAGAAATACAAGAGAATATAGACAATACAAAAATAGTAGAAACTGAACAAACAATTTTAAGAAAAGAGAACATTAAATTAAATATGGATACTGTTGATAAAACTGAAGCAATTAAAATGGCTGGAAGATTATTAGTCAATGGTGGATATGTAGAAGAAGATTATATAGAAGCAATGATTCAAAGAGAAGAAGTAGTTACAACTTATATTGGCAATAATTTAGCGATTCCGCATGGAATAGGAGAAGCAAAAAAGCACATTAAAAAATCAGGTATAGTTGTTCTTCAATATCCTAAAGGAGTTTCTTTTGGAAATGGGAATATTGCAAACTTAGTTATAGGAATAGCGGGAAAAGGTGATGAACACTTAATGATACTATCTAATATTGCATCTGCTTTAGAAAATGAAGAAGATGTACAAAAATTAATTGAAACTGAAGATGTGAATTTAATTTATAAAACATTTGTTGAAATGTAAAAAAATTTTCCGGGGGGCTTAGTATGATAGTTACAGTAACTTTAAATCCAGCGTTAGATAAGACTATGGAAATTGATGACTTTAGTGTAGAGAGAGTAAATAGAGAAAAGAAATCTAGAGTAGATGCAGGTGGTAAGGGAATAAATGTTTCAAAAGTTATTAAGGAATTAGGAGGAGCAAGCATAGCTACAGGATTTTTGGCTGGAAATTCTGGTAATTTTATAAAAGAACAGTTAGATCAATTCGGAATACAGAATGATTTTGTTTTTACAAATGGAGAAACAAGAACTAATTTAAAAGTTGTAGATTTAAAGAATAAGACATATACGGATATAAATGAAAATGGACCAATAATTTCTGAAGAAGATTTGAAAAATGTAGAAAATAAAATGAATAAATATTTAGTAGATGGTTCAGTATTAGTGCTTTCTGGAAGTATTCCTAAGAATCTGAATAAAGACCTTTACTGCAAAATGATAATTTCAGCTAAAGAAATAGGCGCAAAAGTAATTTTAGACGCAGATGGAGAGTTGTTAAAAGAAGGTTTACAGGCTGGTCCTTATTTAGTAAAGCCTAATATAGATGAGTTAGAAAGGTTATATGGAGTAAAGTTAAAAACTAATGAAGAAATCATAGAATGTGCAAAAAAGTTATTTAATTATGGTATTGAAGTTGTTGTAGTTTCATTAGGTGGAGAGGGATCAATATTTATTACTGAAGATAATACAGCAATGGTAGAACCCATAAAAGTTGATGTGAAAAGCACAGTAGGTGCTGGAGACTCTATGGTGGCAGCTTTAGCACTATCTATAGATGAAAATTATCTTTTTGATAAAGTGATTAGACTTGCTGTTGCATCGGGTACTGGAGCCGTAACGATGGAAGGAACTCAAGCACCAAGTATTGATAAAGTTCTTAAAATATATGATGAAGTAAAATATGCATTAATTTGAGAGGATGATAAATATGAAAGCTAAAGCGGCATTATTATACGGGAAATCTGATATAAGAGTTGAGGAGTTTGAATTACCAGAAATAAAAGATGACGAGATATTAACTAAAGTAATATCAAATAGTATCTGTATGTCAACTTATAAAGCAGCAAAACTTGGTACTGACCATAAAAGAGTACCAGAAGATATTGATATAAATCCAGTTATTACGGGTCATGAGTTTGCTGGCGAAATTGTTAAAGTAGGAGCAAAGTGGCAAGAACAATTTAAAACAGGAGATAAGTTTGCTGTACAACCTGCTTTGAATTATAAAGGAAGTCCATATTCACCAGGGTACTCATATAAGTATTTTGGTGGAAATGCAACTTATACAATATTACCTCATGAATGTATGGAATTAGGATGTTTATTAAAATATGAAGGAGAATCTTTTTCTGATGCTTCTTTGGCAGAACCAATGTCTTGTATTATTGGTGCATACCACGCAAACTATCATACTAAGAATTTTATATATGAACACTTCATGGGAATAAAAGAAGGTGGAAAGCTTGCGCTTTTAGCATCAGCAGGTCCAATGGGAATGGGAGCTATAGACTATATAATTCATTGTGATAGAAAGCCAAGCCTTTTAATTGTAACGGATATAGATACTGAAAGGTTAGAACGAGCACAGAGGATTTTAACTATTGAAGAAGCGAAGAAAAATGGAGTTGAGCTTCATTATGTAAATACAAATGAAGTAGAAAACGGCGAAGAATATTTAATGGAATTAACAAATGGAGAAGGATATGATGATGTATTTGTATATGCTCCAGTAAGAACGGTAGTAGAAATGGGTGGAAATATTTTGGGGAAAGATGGTTGTTTGAATTTCTTTGCAGGACCTACAGATAATAAATTTTCTGCCGAATTTAATTTCTACAATGTACACTATGCTTCAACTCATATAGCAGGTACAAGCGGTGGTAGCACTGGAGACATGATTGAATCATTAGAAATGACTGCAAAAGGATTAATAAATCCAGCTGTAATGGTAACGCATATTGGTGGTTTAAAAGCTGTACCAGAAACAATACTAAATTTACCTAACATTCCTGGTGGTAAGAAACTTATCTACCCTCATATAGATATGGAAATAACAGCTATTGATGATTTTGAGGAAAAAGGTAAGCAAGATGAAAGATTCAAAACTTTAAGCGAAATTGTAAAAGATAACAATGGATTATGGTGCTTAGAAGCAGAAAGATATGTTTTAGCAAACTTTTAATGAAACATAAAACAAAATAGTATATTTTATTTGAGTTAGAAATAGGTGAATTAATATATTTTAAAATTTACTATAGATATAATTGTAAAATTTACTATAGATGGTTGACAAAGTCTAGATTATAAGCTAAAATTGCATAGTATTATAAATTTTGTAAAGGAGGTCGTTTAAATGAAAAAGCTAATTAAATCATTAAATGTAAGAAAATCAGATGCAAGAATAAAAGAAAAATTATATGTAGACGACCTGTATGGAAAAATTTAATTCTAATAATAGAGTAAAATTTTAATTTGTATAATATATGCCACAGGTTGTTACCTGTGGCTTTTTATTTTCTATACTATTATTTAAAATTGATAGAAAAATAAACGAATTATTTAAAAAGTCACTATGTCTTTAGACAGAGTGACTTTATTTTTTGCTCTATGAATTAATTTATAGATAAACTACTTCAATTATTAATTTATTCAAGTCTATAATTCGCAAAATTTTGATATTTTGTAAATGAATAAATTAAGTTTTCGTATGGTTTATCTTTATATGCAGGTTTTGAAAGTCGGAAATGAAAGAAGGTAAAGAAATGAAGAAGTATTCTAAAAAGATTAAAAATGTTATGACGCCTTATGAAGGGCTTCCAAAAGAAATATATATTTTGTTTATTGCTCATGTAGTAAATGCAGTTGGTGCTTTTGTATATCCTTTGTTAACATTGATTTTAACAAAGAAACTAGGATTTACTAAAGAAGAGACAGGACTTTGGGTTTTGGTAGCTGGAATAGCAATGGGGGTTGCAGGATTAATAGGTGGAAAGTTAATTGATACTTTTGGCAGAAAAAGAGTATTAGTTATATTTAATTTCTTATCTATAAGTTGTTATATATTATGTGCAATTTTTGTGAATCATACAGAAATAATATACTTATTAATTTTGTCAGGATTCTTTGCAGGGGTGTGTGAACCATGTTATGGAACTATTATTGCAGATTTAACTACTCCTGAAAATAGAGATGCATCGTATTCATTATCTTATATGGGATTTAACCTAGGTTTTGCGGTGGGTCCACTAATTGGAGGTATGCTATTTGAAAATCATTTAAGGTGGTTGTTCATAGGAGATGCAGTGACAGCTTTTATTGCATTGTCTTTAATTGCTATATTTATAAAAGAAACTATTCATAAAACAGAGGAAAAACTTGATAATGATCGAGAGTTGGAAAAAAGAGAAGATGGCTCTATACTTGGAGTTTTACTAGATAGGCCAATTTTAGTATTCTTTGCTTTAGCAGCTTTAGGATACTATTTTGTTTATGCACAATGGGGATTCCTTATGCCTCTTCATGTAGAACATAATTTTATCAATGAAGGAGCAAAGATTTATGGAAAAATGGGAAGTTTTAATGGATTGATAGTTATAGCATTTACTCCTATCCTTACAACTTTATTAATGAAAATAAAAAATATAAGAAGGATTGTAGTAGGAGGAATATTATATGCTGTAGGTTTTGGAATGCTTGGTTTCATAAGTACTAAAGGTGCATTTTTTACATCTGTATTAATATTTACTATAGGTGAAATTATAATTACTATTAGTTTAATGCCATTTTTAGCAAATCATACGCCAGCGTCGCATAGAGGAAGAATGAATGCAGTGTTACCTTTAATTATGGGAGCTGGTCATACTGTTAGCCCTTTTGTAATAGGGTATGTGCTAAAATATTCATCCATGGAAATGGCTTGGAGATATATAGGAATTGTGATGATAATCTCTACAATAGCTATGGCATTTATTGATAAGAAAGAAACTTTAGAAGCTCAAGATACTCAAGAATTATGTAAAGAAATATAAAATAAACTCCTATTCATGTGAATGGGAGTTTTTGTTAATAAACTATTAATTTTCATTTGTTTTAATGTGAATAAAATTTAGATGTGATATAAATAATATAAAATGCCAAGAAATATTGAAAATGAAAAGAGGGATTTAATGAACAATAAGATAGCATTGGTTCTTGAAGGTGGAGGTATGAGAGGAGTATATACATCTGGAGTTTTAGATTATTTTATGGATAATAATATACAGTTTCCATATGTTATAGGTGTTTCAGCAGGTGCTTGTAATGCTTGTTCTTTCATATCAAATCAAAGGGGTAGAAATAAAATAGTAAATATAGAATATGTAAATGATGATAGATATTTAAGTTATAAAGGACTTATCAGGAATAAGAGTATTTTTGGAATGGATTTTATTTTTAATGAAATCCCTAATAACTTAACTCCGTTTGATTTTGAGACATTTTTAAATTCAGATACTACTTTTAAAGTAGTGACCACAGATTGTGAAACGGGTAAAGCTTTTTATTTTGATAAAAGTAATTATGAAAGAGATTTCTTTGATATTGTAAGAGCCTCTATTAGTTTGCCTTTTGTTGCGCCAATAGCTAATGTAAACAATAAGAATCTCTTAGATGGAGGTATTGCAGATTCTATACCAATTAAAAAAGCATTTGAGGATGGGTATGATAAAGCAGTAATAGTACTTACTAGAAATAAGGGGTATAGAAAACAGCCATTTAAACATAGAAAAATTGCAAGCATATTTTATCAAAAATATCCTAACTTAGTAGATGCACTAATGAATAGGTATAAAGTTTATAATGAAACTTTGGATTACATAGAAAAACTAGAGAAAATAGGGAAAGTTATAGTTATAACGCCATCTCATCCCGTAAATGTAAGTAGAATTGAGAAAAATAAGGATAAATTAAATGCTTTGTATGATATGGGATATGATGATACTGAAACAATTAGTGATGTACTAAATGAATTTATTTTTGATGATGAAAGAATACTGATAGATGCTTAAGGAGTGAAACAACAAAGCCAACCTACTATAGGCTGGCTTTAAAACAAATATAGGGGGATAGATATCATTTTATTTATTTCTATATATACATAATAATACTTTTTTATGTCAATCATGTGTCACTTTTGTTAATTATTAGCTTATATATTGATTTTTATATATTGCTCAATTGAATATAATAGAATATGGTATAATATTGGTAATGAATTCACTTTTCATTAACAAAAAATAAAAAGGGGAGATTATAATGAAAGAAATGAAATATAACGAATATAGTACTGAACTAATGGAACAATTACCAAAAGGTGCATTTTTAACAGTAAAAAATGGGGAAGAAATTAATACTATGACTATTGGATGGGGAAGTCTTGGGGTTATTTGGATGAAACCTATTTTTACTGTTCTAGTTAGGTTTTCTAGATACACATATGAATTAATGGAGAATGCTAATGAATTTACAGTAAGTGTTCCTTTAAAAAATAATTTATCTAAAGCTCTTGCCTTTTGTGGAACAAAATCTGGTAGAGAGTTTGATAAGTTTAAAGAGTGTGGATTAACATTAAGACCCGGTAAAAAAGTAGATACGCCTGTTATTGAAGATTGTGAGCTTCATTATGAGTGTAAAGTTGTATATAAGCAAGTAATGGAACCTGCAACACTTGATAAAGATATTAAAAAGGCTAAGTATAGTGATAATGATTTTCATGTAATGTTTTATGGAGAAGTAGTTTCTTCATACTTGATAGAAGAATAGTATTTAATTGACATTGGCAGATGAGCTGATATAATAAATTCATAGTTAATTAATTAAAAAAGGAATATGATAAAATTTAATTGAATATAATATCTTCGTATAATCCCAATGATATGGTTTGGGAGTGTCTACCAGGAACCTTATAATTCCTGCTTACGAAGAAGATACGCTATGTGTATTTTCTTCGTAAGCAGGAATTTTTGATTTATAAGTTCTTTTGATAGATAAGGTCATTTCAATAAAATTAATGAAGGAGGAAGAGTTAATGAAAAAAAATATCAAAAATATGATTGACTTAGCAGCTGGAAGAAAAAAAATAGAATTAGTACTGAAGAATTGTAAGGTTGTAAATGTATTCTCCAATGAAGTTATTGAAGGAGATATAGCAATAGATAAAGGAGTAATTATTGGAGTAGGAAGATATACAGGTGAAACTGAAATTGATATTGAAGGTCAATATATTTCACCCGGGTTGGTTGATGGACATGTTCATATTGAATCGACAATGGTAACACCAAATCAATTTGCTAGAGCAGTTGTTCCAAGAGGTACAACAACCATAATAACCGATCCTCATGAAATAGCTAATGTATGTGGTGTTAAAGGAATTGAATTCATGATAAATAATAGTAAAGAACTTCCTTTGGATGTTTTCTTTATGCTTCCATCATGTGTGCCTGCAACGCCTTTTGAAAATTCAGGAGCAGTACTGGAAGCAGATGATTATAAGGAACTTATAACAAACAATAGAGTGTTAGGTCTAGGAGAACTTATGAATTACCCTGGTGTTATTGAAGGTAATATCAAAATTATTGATAAATTATTATTAGCTCAAAGACATGGGAAAATAGTTGATGGACATGGGCCTGAAATTTCAGATAAAGATTTAAATGCTTATGTTATTGCAGGGGTAAAAACTGATCATGAATGCTCTTCAATAGAAGAGATGCTAGATAGGTTAAGAAGAGGAATGTATGTTTTAATAAGGGAAGGTACAGCTGCTAGAAATTTAGAGGTATTAATTAAAGCAGTAACTCCTCAAAATGAAAGAAGATGTATGTTTTGTACAGATGATAAACATCCAGAAGGGATACTAAAAGATGGACATATAGACAACAATGTTCGTCTAGCTATAAAAAATGGAATAGATCCTATTGCTGCAATAAGAATGGGATCATTAAATGCATGTGAGTGTTATGGATTAAAGAACAGGGGTGCTATTGCTCCTGGCTATATTGCAGATTTAATAGTTATTGATAATCTTAAAGCTTTCAATATATTAAAAGTTTTTAAAAAGGGAAAGGTTGTTGCAGAAAATAGTAAACCATTATTTGATATAGAAACCAAACTAAGTTCTGAAGTGGTCGGCACCGTTAATGCAAAAGAAGTAACAATTAATGATTTGAAAATAAAACTAAATTCTGATACTGCAAATGTGATGAAATTAATACCTCATAGTATATTAACTAAAAAGGTAGTTCGTAAAGTTAATATCGATGATGGGGGAATATTTACAGTTAATAAAGATCAGGATATCTTAAAAATCCTTGTGGTGGAAAGGCATAAAGCAACAGGAAATATAGGATTTGGATTAGTTGAAAATTTTAAACTTAAAGGGGGAGCGATAGCATCCACGGTAGCTAATGATTCTCACAATATAGTTATAATAGGTGATAATGATAAAGACATCTATACTGCGATTAATGAAGTTATCCGAATTGGGGGAGGAATAACTATAGTATCTAATGGTGAAGTTTTACAAACCTTGGAATTACCTATTGCTGGACTTATTTCAGACAAATCAATGGAAGAGGTAAGAGATAAATTAGGTAAAATGTTAGAAATAGCTTATGTAAAATTAGGTGTTAATAAAGAATTAGATCCATTTATGACACTTGCATTTTTAGCCTTACCGGTCATTCCTGAAATTAAAGTTACAGATAAAGGTTTATTTGATGTAACTGAATTTAAATTTATTGATATTGGTATTATTTAACCTGTAAGTTATGGAGCGTAGGTCTTAGGACATCCGCTCCTGTTGATAAAATTATCAATTTTTGATTTTTAATTTCAAATAGTATTGTATCAAGAGAGTTACTAAATAATCATAGGCAATAAAAGCTACTTCAAATATTAATATTGTTGGAACTAAGGCATTTCTAAAGCGCTCAAAATCTATCATTTCAGCAAAAAGTTGAGTGTATAAAAAAGCACTAATAGCTACTATAGTATTAAAGAATAAGAGTTTTATGAGTATCTCTAATGGAGCTTTTCTTATTTTTTCAGTATATAGTTTTACAAATCCGTATAATCCGAAAAATAATATATAAGATAAAGCTATACCTTTTGAAGGAATTAAGAAAAAACCTAAAATACTAACAGCTAAATATTCTACAAATGCCATTTTTATACCTATAGCCAAAATAGATATTGGGATAACAAATGATGCTGCAGCTAGTAATGCAATTTTATTTGTTGGTATTATTGAACTAAGATATATAAATATAATGCTAAGTCCAGTAAATAAACCACCTTTTGCAATATTTGAAGATTTACTCATATTTTCACTCCTTTAACAACATCCTATTAAATCTCCTCCAAAACATTCACAGATTGAATCAAGGCACCATAAATTTAAACAAACATTACAAAAATCTACATCTCCACCTCTTTGGCCATAATACTGCTGTCTATAATTTGTATTCCTTTTATTTATAAAGTTAAGTGTATCTCTATATTCTTGGTTACTTGGAGCCATTCTAGCAGCAGTAGATACATATTTAAATCCTGCATCTTGCCATCCTTTTTGAATATATATTAAACCCATTAAGTAGTTCCATTCTGCATCATGAATTTTAATATTATTCAAAGTTGCCTCTGCACCTGCAAGATTTCCTGATCTTATGTCCATTCTAATTCTATTATAGTCATAGCCTGATTGAGAGTTATTATTTGAACTATAATTATTAGAAGAACCTTTAGAAGCTTGATTTTTCATTAAATAGTCGTATGCTTCATTTAATTCTTTCATTTTATCCTCTGCAAGATTTTTTAGTGGATTGTCTCCGTATTGGTCAGGATGATATTTTCTTGCTTGTTGTCTATATGCTTTCTTTATTTCGTCAATTGTAGCGTTTTCTTTTACTCCAATTACTTCATATGGATTTATCATTTGAATCTACTCTCCTTTTAAATACTATATCCATTTTCTCTGGTAATCCAAAAAGAAGGATATTTTCTAGTAATAATTTATTTTTTTCTATTTGTAATTTATTCAAATTTTCATAACAGTTTCTAGCACAATCACAAAGAAGTAAATCAATTCTATTTTCTATATTATCTTTAAACTGTTCAAAAGGCAACTTAGAATGGTTCATAGAGGCCTCTATAGCATTAAATTTTCCTTCTTTCATATCTTCTTCTAAATCATCAAAGGCATCAATAATATATATCCATTTTCCAAGATTATATCCAAGCCAATAAAGATCAAATTTAAGTTCGATATCTTCTATATAATTGGAAATAATATAAGCAGTTAAATCAGCAAAAGGATGAGATAATTCATCTAAGAGTTTACTAGCACTTTTTTTTTCTAAGCTGTCTAATTCCTTTAATCTTTTTTCTATAAAGGCTAGTTGTTCACTTCTACTGCAATTTAAATTTTTCAAATACTTATATAAAAAGCTTGATTTCATTTTTGCTTTTAAGGATTTATCATCATTGAAGTCGTCTAGAAGTTTATAATAAAACAAAGCAACATTACAGAATGCTGCATAGTCAATTGCAGTGGAATCAATAACTTTCACTCTTTGTTTTACAGGATGAGCGATACATCTATTTTTTATATATTTATTTTTTTCATTTGATAATGAATCTAAAAGAATTGCCAAAAAAGTCATATCGTAATTTAAAGCAAGTCTAGGAATCTCACCAAACTGATTTTTTATTGAAATACATAATCCACAATAATAAGCTTTGAATTTTTCGTAGTCCTTTATCTTTAGCTCCATTTTACATGGAGTTACGTATCCAAACAATAGTTTTCACCTCTGTATTATAATGTTAACATTCAAAACTAAATTTATCCTTAAGCAACCCTATAGTTGATTATAGCATAATTGGTTAAAAGTTTAAGTGTTAAGATAAAAATGTTATAATAATTTCATAAAAATATAAGGTTTTGGAGGAATTATATATGGAAGACGTTTTATGGATACTATTTTTTAGTGCTTTTATTATTTTTATAATTTATTTTTTGATGAAATATGCTGCAAAAAATGCAATAAAAGAATTTTACAATGAAACAATAAAGAAAGACTTTATTAATAAAAAAGCTTTTTTAGAATCAGATATAGACTTAGATGATGAAACATTATTATTGATGAAGAATCATAAGTTAATCACTGAAGAGGAATACAAATTAAAAAAGAAAAATATTTAAAGGTAATACTTAAATTTAAGTATTACCTTATTTTTTTGTGTATTTGTGATAAAATACAATTAAGATGCGAATGTACATTCGTATAAAAAGGTAGAAATTTAGTTATAAGGGGTATATGATGAATAGTTCAATAATTCATGTAGATATGGATGCATTCTTTGCAGCTGTTGAGCAGAATGATAATCCACAATTAAAAGGTAAACCTGTAATAGTAGGTGGTGGTAGTGAAAGAGGGGTTGTGACTACTTGTTCATACGAAGCTAGAAAGTATGGAGTACATTCTGCTATGCCTGGTTATATTGCAAAACAGAAATGTCCTTTTGGAATATTTTTACCTGTTAGATTTGAAAGGTATAAAGAGGTTTCTTCACAGATTTTTAAAATACTATATAGTATAACAGATTTGGTAGAACCATTATCAATTGATGAAGCATATCTTGATATTTCTAATATCGAAGATGAACCTATAAATGTAGCTAATTTAATAAAAAGAAAAGTTAAAAAGGAAACTGGACTTACAATATCAGTAGGGATATCATACAATAAATTTCTTGCAAAATTAGCATCTGACTGGAATAAACCTGATGGTATAAAAGTAATTAATAAAGAAGATATACCAAATATATTACTACCATTGCCTATAAAAAAAATTTATGGGATAGGTAAAAAATCTACACAAAAGTTAAATGGAATAGGAATATATACTGTAAATGATTTGATGAAATTACCAGAGGAATTGTTCCAAAAATATTTTGGTAAATATGGATTTGAAATTTACAATAGGATTAGAGGCATAGATAATAGAAGTGTAAAAGTGCATAGGGAAATTAAATCAATTGGAAGAGAGACAACGCTAAAAAGGGACACGAGGAGCAAAGAAGAAATTATAAAATATATTGAAAGATTTGCTGAAAACATCGCATTTTCTTTAGAGAAAAGAAATTTATCTGCAAAAACATTAACTATAAAGACTAAAACTTTTGACTTTGAAATTCATACAAAAAGTAAGACTTTAGGGGAATATTTTTATAAAAAAGAAGATATTATTATAATAGGGGGACAAGTACTAAAAGAGATAGACTTGGACTCTGATATTCGACTTATAGGAGTCAGTGTATCGAATTTAAAGGAGAGGGTTTTGAAGCAATTAAGTATATTTGATTATTGATATTTTGATACAAATTATTAATAATTTTTTTGAAACTTTTTTGTATTAAAAACTGTCTATATTAGTGAAAGGTATTTTGAGGGGGATGATGTTATGTTTGAAATTTTAGCAATTGCTGCTTTGGGGGTTATTTTACTAATAAAGTATAGTGAAGAATATCGTGAATGGTTGATAAAATCTAATTATGAAGAAAAAACAAATGAAGTTGTATATTTATTTTTTAAATTTAGAAGTAAAGATAGATTTATAAAGTTTAGTTATATTGTGTATATATTGTTGTTTATTACTCTTGTTATTATCTCGTTTATCTCACGATTAAATCAAATGCCTGTGCAAGTTTATATAGCTATATTAATGATGTTTTTTATTGCAGATTTTATTGCGTACAATATAATAAATAAAAAGGTTAAAGTCAATGATAGTAACTTAAAAATTTAATTATGATAATAGTACTAAAAAAATGGGGAATTTGTTAATTTCCCATTTTTTTTACTGTATCAACTACAACATTCGCAATTATCTGAAAATAGAGTGAAATAGTTGCACCTACTATGTTATAATGAGGGTGAAAATTTCAAAAATGTGTTTATCCTTAATTTGTGAGGTGAAGAATATGAGTAAATTAAAGATAACTGAAACTGTATTAAGAGATGGAAATCAATCTCAAATAGCCACAAGACTTAAGTTAAATGAAATTCTTCCTATAGTTGAGACCATGGATAAAGTAGGATATCATGCTATGGAAGTATGGGGTGGTGCAACTTTCGATGTATGTTTAAGATATCTTAATGAAAACCCGTGGGAAAGACTAAGAAAGATTAGAGAAAAATCAAAGAACACCAAGTTACAAATATTATTAAGGGGACAAAATATTTTAGGATATAAGCATTATCCTAATGATATAGTAGAAAAATTTATTCAGAAGGCCATTTATAATGGTATTGATATAATAAGAATTTTTGATGCATTGAATGATGTAAGAAACTTGAGAAAATCTATTGAAGTTACGAAGAGAGAAGGGGCTCATTGTCAAAGTGCTATAGCATACACAACTAGCAAAGTTCATAATGTGGACTACTTTGTAAAGCTAGCAAAGACAATGGAAAATATGGGTTCTGATTCTATTTGTATAAAAGATATGGCAGGTATTCTAACACCACAAAATGCATTTATTTTAGTTAACGAACTAAAAAGTGAGTTGAATATACCAATAGAATTACATGGACATTGTACAAGTGGAATTAATGAAATGACTTATATGAAAGCTATAGAAGCTGGAGTTGATATTATAGATACAGCAATTTCTCCATTTGCAGGTGGAACTTCTCAGCCTAGTACGGAAGCTTTTAATCAGGTATATAAAAATAGTGCTAGAGATCCACAATTAGATGAAGATAATTTAGGTAAGGTGGCTAAGCATTTCTCTAAAATAAAAGAAAAATACATTGAGGATGGAACTTTTAATCCCAGAGTAATGAAAGTAGAACCTAAAATTTTAAAATACCAAGTACCAGGAGGGATGTTATCAAACCTATTATCTCAGCTAAAAGCTCAAAATGCTGAGAGCAGGTATGAGGAAGTATTGAATGAAATTCCTAAGGTTAGAGAAGACATGGGATTTCCCCCACTTGTTACTCCTTTAAGCCAAATGGTTGGAACTCAATCTGTATTTAATGTATTAACAGGTGAAAGGTATAAAGTAATACCTAATGAAATAAAAGATTATATTAAAGGATTTTATGGTAAATCCCCAGCACCAATAAAAGAAAGTATAGTAAAAATGATTATTGGCAATGAAAAAAGAATAGATTATTGTCCTGCAGATAAGATGGAACCGATGTTTAATAAGATTAAAGAAGAGGTTGATAATTTAACAAATGAAGATGAGATGATTTTAGCTTATGCCTTGTTCCCTCAAATAACAAAAAAGTATTTGGAATTACAAAAGGATGATGAGTATTTTATTGAAATAGTTTTCTAATGTAAATTACATTTGAAAGGGTGAGTTTCTATGAGTGGCCAAGTGTCTTTAGTACAAGGATTACAAATAACGGTTATTTGCATGGTAGTAGTATTTATAACATTGTATATAATTTCATTAATTATAGAATTGTTTAAGTTTATTTTTACTCCTAAAAAACAAATTAGTGAGGATAATTTAGAAGTTAATGATGAAATTAAGGAAATAAAAACATTAATGAATGACGAAGAATTGGTAGTTGCCATGACAGCGGCGATTAATATGAGCAATAACAAGAAAAATTCTAAATTTCGGATTATATCTATTAAACAAATAGGATGATACTTACATATAAATTTTTGATAGACAATCGTAATAATTTAGATATAGAAGGGGAGAATTAGAATGAAAAAATATAAAATAAAACTCAATGGTAAATTATATGAAGTAGAGGTTGAAGAAATATTTGAATCAGAAGATTCAAATGATAAACCTATTGAAACCCAGAAACACAGAGAATTATCTGTGGCAAGTGATGTCAAAAGTGAAGATATATTAGCACCTCTTTCAGGAAACATATTAGGAATAGAGGTTAAAAATGGACAACATGTTAGAGCTGGAGAGGTTTTATTAATATTAGAAGCTATGAAATTAGAAAATGAGGTAGTTGCGCCGAAAGATGGGATAATAGAAAATATAATAATTCAAAAAGGAACTTCAGTTAATGTTGGAGATAGGTTGATAGTAATGAAATAACTAAGGAGAGGAAGAAAAATTTATGCTACTTGACTTTTTCAATAGTGTTGGTTTTATAGAACTTGGATGGCAGCAATTATTAATGATAGGAATAGCATGTTTTTTCTTATATTTAGCTATAAAAAAGCAGTATGAACCTTATCTACTCTTACCTATAGCTTTTGGAATGTTAATAGTTAATCTGCCTATGACAGGATTAATGGCTGACGATGGATTGTTTCATTATCTTTATATGGGAACAAAGCTTGGAATATATCCTCCTATAATATTTTTATGTGTAGGAGCGTGTACTGATTTTGGACCTTTAATAGCTAATCCTAAAAGTATATTGCTTGGTGCAGCTGCCCAATTTGGAATATTTGTTGCATTTATTGGAGCAATACTACTAGGATTTCCAGGTGCTGCAGCTGCAGCGATAGGAATAATTGGGGGAGCGGATGGGCCAACAGCAATTTATTTGACGTCCAAACTTGCCCCAGATTTACTTGGACCCATTGCTTTGGCGGCTTATTCGTATATGGCATTAGTTCCAGTAATACAACCGCCAATTATTAGACTACTTACAACTAAAGAAGAAAGACAAATTAAAATGGAACAGTTAAGAACTGTATCAAAAACAGAAAAAGTTATTTTCCCTGTGATTGTTGCAATATTAGTGATTCTATTATTACCTTCATCTGCGCCATTGATAAGTATGTTGATGTTCGGAAATTTAATTAAAGAATCGCAAGTAGTTCCAAAGTTGGTTGAAACTGCTCAAAATTCACTAATGTATATAGTTACAATATTTTTAGGATTAACTGTTGGAGCTAAAGCTGATGCAGATACATTTTTAAATCCTATAACTATTAAAATTACTATTCTTGGGTTATTTGCTTTTGCAGTAGGAACAGCTTCTGGAGTATTATTTGGTAAAATAATGTGCAAATTATCAAAAGGTAAGATAAATCCAATGATAGGTGCTGCAGGAGTTTCTGCTGTACCAATGGCAGCAAGGGTTGTTCAAAAAGTTGGCCAAGAAGAAAACCCATCAAACTTTTTATTGATGCATGCAATGGGACCTAATGTAGCTGGAGTTATAGGCTCTGCTGTTGCAGCGGGAGTGTTACTCAGTATATTTAGATAAGTTAATATTTTATTGACATTGTACCTTGTACATTATATTATTAAAGTAGAAAGCTTAAAGAAAAGTTATAGGCTGGTTCTTTGAGTTATAAAAATAACAGTTGAATATTAGTTAGCAAATTTTGAAGATAACGTTAGTTAGACTTTATTAGGCTAGCACAGAGAGGATTCTCTTTGTGTTGGCCTTTTTTATTTTTTACAAATAATTGTTAGGCATTAATTAAAGTTATTATAGAAAAATAGGGGGTATTCAATGGAGTTATATGATAATATAAGCGAATATATTAGTTTTTTGGCTCAAAAGGCTGTTTTATATGAAGTGAGTGCTAGTCCTAAACCAGGATTGGTGGATAGATATAATAGTGGTGCTCACAATGATATGGATTATTTCACTTTTTTAAGAAGTAGTTCAGCGATTATAAGTGAATTTAAATCTATGGCAGCTGTAGGAACGTTAATAGAAGATAAGCAATTAAAAGATGTTTTGGAAATGATAAGACCTATAGGAATAAAAGCAGAGAAAAAAATGTTTCAGGCTACTTCTGGAGTAAATACTCATAAGGGGATTATTTTTTCTATAGGTGTAATTTGTGTTGCAGCAGGATTTGCAATGAAAAAAACGGGAGATCATATCATAAAAGCAGAGGTTATTTGTGATATTGTTAAAAGAATTACTAGTGGTATATGTGAAAGAGAATTAACCAATATAGAAGATAAAGTACAATTATCAAATGGAGAAAAGTTATACAAGAAGTATGAATTAAAAGGTATAAGAGGAGAAGTAGAGTCAGGGTTTGAGACAGTGATGACAAAAGGTTTGCCTATATTAAGAAAAGATATTGAAAAGGGAAATTTAAATGATATTTTAGTACAGGCTTTATTAAACATTATGACTGTTTCGGAAGATACTAATATTGTATGGAGACATGATAAATATACATTGAATTATGTAAAAGAGTATTCCAAAATAGTATTAGAAAATGGGGGTATGTTTTCCGATAAAGGTAAAAGAAATGTTATAGATATGGATAAAGCATTTATAGAGAAAAATATAAGTCCAGGAGGGTCAGCAGATTTACTTGCTGTTACAATAATGTTAGCTTTGCTTGAAGGAATGAACTTATAAGAACTAATTAAATACAAATTTTGAAAAAAATGTTGACTTAAAAAGGTTTACATGTTAATATTAGAATATAAATTAGCTTGGAGAAAGTACAAATGTGTAAGTTCTCTAAGAATTATGCATTGTTTAGTCGAAAACTAAATATTTGCTGGAACTTGTTAAAGATGATTATTAATTAGACTTTAATAGACCAGCACAAAGATTAATTTCTTTGTGCTGGTCTTTTTTGTTTCCCAAATTTGGGTGGGGGTGAAATGACTATGGACAATATACAAATAAAAAGTATTTCACTAAAGATTAGAAGTGATAAAGAAAAGCTAGAAGAGTTATTAAAAAAGCAGGGATTACACTTTGATAAATTTATTGAGAAGATTATTGGAATTTTTGATAGAGAAGAGTTAGTAGCTACAGGGTCTATAAGTGCAAATACATTAAGATGTTTAGCTGTTGATGATAAATACAAAGGTACAAATATTATAAATAAGTTAATAACTGAACTTATAAATCTGCAGTACCAAAGAGGACAAACGCACTTGTTTATCTACACAAAATATGATTCATACAAGTCTTTTGAATATATGGGTTTTAGAAAAATAATTGATGTAGATAAGAAAGTTGTCTTAATGGAAAACAAAGTAGATGGGATTGAAGAGTATCTAAAAGAAATAACAAGGTATAAGAAAGAGGGTAAAGTAATTTCTTCAATAGTTATGAATTGCAATCCATTCACACTGGGACATCAATACTTGATAGAGAAAGCTTCAGAAGAAAGTGATTATGTACACGTATTTGTAGTTTGGGAGGATAAATCTACTTTTCCGTCAGAAGTTAGATATAGATTGATAAAGGAAGGAATTAAACATTTAAAAAATGTGATTATACACAGAGGAGAAAATTACATAATATCAAGTGCAACATTTCCAACTTATTTTATAAAAGATAATAAAGAAGCTATGTACATGCATGCGAAACTTGATATAGAAATTTTCGGTCAGTTCATTGTTCCGACTTTAGGAATTACTAAAAGATATGTTGGAGAAGAAAATTATTGTGAGGTTACAAGAAAATACAATGAGGTAATGAAGGAATTGTTACCAAAGCGGGGCATCGAGGTAATTCTAATGAAGAGAAGAAAAGAGGATGGGGACATTATAAGTGCATCAAAAGTAAGAAAATATTTGGAAGAAGAAGAGTGGGAAAAGATAAAAAAAATCGTACCTAAGTCAACTTATAATTATTTAAGATCAAAAGAGGCACAGCCTATAATAAATAAAATTAAAAAAAATGATTCAAGACATTAAAAGGAGTGTTTTTATGGAAATAATTCAAAATGGAATGTCAGGGACAATGGAATCTAGTGATATTAACATTTTAATTCAACCCAATCTACAAAAAGGAATAATAATTAATTTAAAAAGTGCAGTAGAAAAGCAGTTTGGGAACAAAATAAGGGAAGTAATAAGAGAAACTTTGAAAAAATTAGAAATTAGTGATGCTATAGTTACTGCCAATGATAAAGGTGCATTAGACTATGCAATAATTGCAAGAGTTGAATGCGCGGCTTGTAGAGCCGCAGGCAAAGAAAAAAACCTTAAGTGGGAGGGACTATAGAATGACAAAACTCAGAAGAACCATGTTATATGTACCAGGAAATAATCCTGGTATGTTAAGAGATGCAAGTATTTATGGAGCAGACTCATTGATGTTTGATTTAGAAGATTCCGTTTCTGTAAATGAAAAGGATTCTGCAAGATTTATGGTTTTCAATGCAATAAAAAATATAGACTATGGAAATACAGAGATAGTTGTAAGAATAAACTCTTTAGATTCAGGATTAGGACAAGAGGATATTAAAGCAATGGTGAAATCAGGTGTAGATGTAATCAGACTTCCAAAGACTGAAACAGCTGAAGATATTATAGCTGTTGAGAAATTAATAGAGGAAGCAGAATTATTATTTGGAATAAAAGTAGGAACTACTAAAATGATGGCTGCTATTGAAAGTCCACTTGGGGTTATGAATGCTTATCCAATAGCGTTAGCTAGTAAAAGATTAATAGGAATTGCAATAGGAGCAGAAGATTTTGTGACAAATATGAAGACAAATAGGAGCGCTGATGGATCAGAACTTATGGTTGCTAGGAGTCAGATCCTTTTAGCTGCAAGGGCGGCTGATATATACGCATTAGATACTGTCTATTCAGATGTAAATAATGAAGAGGGTTTTAGAAAAGAGGTTGAGCTAATAAAACAATTAGGCTTTGATGGAAAATCAATAATCAATCCAAGACAAATAGGACCAGTTCATGAAGTATTTACTCCAACACAGAAAGAAGTTGAAAAAGCAATTCGAATAAAAGAAGCAATAACAGAAGCACAGAAAAAAGGTTCAGGAGTTATTGCACTTGATGGAAAGATGATAGACAAGCCAATAGTTGATAGGGCAGAAAGAGTATTAACATTAGCTAAAGCAGCAGGTGTTTGTTAGAAAGGGGAAGGAAAATGATTAATTCAATTGAAAGAGAAATCCCAGATAGTATACTTGAGGATTTGGGAAAAAAAGTATATGAAAAACCTTTTAGTATATTACAAGAAATAAGAATGCGTGGTAGAAAAGTTGTAAGCGTGGGTCCACAAGATAATAAACTATTAAGTTCTATAGATGAGGCAATTGAACGAACAGGATTAAAAGATGGAATGACAATTTCATTTCACCACCACTTTAGATCTGGTGACTATGTTCTGAATATGGTTATGGAGAGAATAGCAGCAAAAGGAATAAAAAATTTAAAACTTGCAAGTAGTTCATTATCGAATATACATGCTCCTTTAATTGAACACATAAAGAATGGTGTAGTGACAAGTATAACTACAAGTGGAATTAGAGGTGAACTTGCAGAAAAAATATCAAGAGGATTAATGGACAACCCAGTTATTATAAGGAGCCACGGGGGAAGAGCAAGAGCTATAGAAGCTGGGGAAATAGAGATAGATGTAGCATTTTTAGGAGTTCCGTCTTCAGATGAATATGGAAATGCATCTGGAGAAAGAGGAAAAGCAATATGTGGGTCATTAGGGTATGCAAGAGTTGACTCTAGATATGCAGATAGAGTTGTTTTAATAACAGATTGCATAATGGAGTTCCCAAACTTACCAGGAAGTATAAAGCAAGTGGATGTTGACTTTGTAGTTGAAGTAGATTCAATAGGAGATCCAAATGGAATAGCATCAGGAGCTACAAGATTTACTAAGAATCCTAAGGAATTACTTATAGCTGAAAAAGCTAGTGAAGTTATAGTGAATTCAGGATATTTCAAAGATAAATTTTCGTTTCAAACGGGTTCAGGTGGGTCATCATTGGCAGTAACAAGATTTCTTAGAAAAGAAATGCTAAAAAGAGATATAAAAGCTCGTTTTGCGTTAGGCGGAATTACAAAGCCAATGGTTGAACTTCATGAGGATGGTTTGATTGAACATCTATATGATGTACAAAGCTTTGATTTAGTAGCGGCAAATTCGTACAAGAAAAATCGTAAACATCATGAAATAGAAGCTTCTTACTATGCAAATCTTCATACAAAAGGATGTATTGCAAATAAATTAGATATTGTAATATTAAGTGCTTTAGAAATTGATAAAGACTTTAATGTAAATGTAATTACAGGATCAAATGGGGCTATAAGAGGAGCTTCAGGAGGACATTCAGATACTGCTGCATCAGCTAAGTTAACAGTAATAGTAGCTCCACTTATGAGAGGAAGAATCCCAACAGTAGTAAATAGAGTACAAAATGTAATAACGCCTGGAGAAACCGTAGATGTTCTAGTTACTGATAGAGGTATTGCAGTAAATCCAGGAAGAAAAGATATTATTGAAAAATTGGAAAAAGCAAATATAAAAACAACAACAATAGAAGAGTTAATTACAACAGTAAACGATATGTTAGGAGTACCTGAAACTATAGAGTATTTGGATAAAGTAGTAGGAGTAATAGAGTATAGAGACGGTTCAGTAATAGATGTAATCAGACAAATAAAGGAGTAGAAAGGGATGAATAAAGAGAAAATGATGCTTTATAAGATTCTGCAGTCCCGAGAGCTTAGATGGAAAAATCAAAAAGATTTTATAAAAAAGTTCAATTGTAGCTTGGTATCATTTACTCTAAATATTCCTGGAGACCAGAAGGATAGTCCACTATACAAACAAGCTCATAAAGAAGGATTAAAAATATTGACTGATTCAATCCATGAGAAAAATTTAGAAATTTTAAATAAGAAAGTAGAGTACAAAGATACAGGTGCAGAAGCATATATTTCCGTTCAGTCAGATGCCTACAAGTTAAAAGCTCTCACAGTAAATATTGAAGAATCAACCCCTTTAGGAAGACTTTATGATTTTGATGTCATTGATAAGAACCTTAATATTCTTAGTAGAAAAGAACTGGGTTTTAGAGAAAGAAGATGCTTTATTTGTAAGTGTGCTGCAAATGTATGCAGAAGAAAAAGAACTCATTCAATAGAAGAACTTACTAATTATATTGATAAGTTAGTAAACGATTATTTTAGTTATTAAATTATATAATATAAAATTTTAGGAGGAATAATTATGAGAACAAAAAAGGTTTTAGCTGCAGTACTTGCAGGAGTAATGTCAATGGTTTTATTAGCAGGTTGTGGAGAAAAAACAAAAAACACTGCATCAAATGCTAATAATGGTGGAGCAGAGGCATCAAAGACAGAAGAATATCCAAAAGGTAACCTGGATTTTGTTGCACCAGGCGGAGCTGGTGGTGGTTGGGATATGACAATTAGAACAACTGCTAAAGTATTAAAAGATACAGGATTAGTAAGTGCATCAATGCCTGTAACAAATTCACCAGGTGGTGGTGGAGCTGTATTTTTATCTGAATTACAAACTAAATCAGGAGAAGATGATACTGTTGTTGTTTATTCTTCACCATTACTATTAGTAAACTTAAATGGTTCAAGTGAGTATAGCTATCAAGATACTACACCACTTGCAAGACTTATAACTGATTATGGTGCATTTGTTGTTGCAAAGGATTCAAAATACACTTCTATAAAAGAAGTAATGGATGCATTAAAAGAAGATCCAAAGAGCGTAAAAATTGGTGGAGCTTCATCTGTTGGAAGTATGGATCATATTCAATTTTTGTTAATGGCAAAAGCTGCTGGTGTTAAAGACATTAAAGATATTGACTATGTAAGTTTCCAAGATGGAACTGCAAATGCTCAAGTCTTAGGTGGACATGTAGACCTATTAACTACTGGTTTAGGTGATGTATCAGCATTACTTGAAAGTGGAAACTTAAAATGTTTAGCAACTACTGCTTCAGAAAGAGTTGGAGAAGGAGTTTTAGCTGAGATACCAACTTGTAAAGAAGAAGGAATAGATGCAACATTTGAAAACTGGAGAGGTTTATTTGGACCAAAAGATATGCCTGAATATGCTGTTAAGTACTGGGAAGAAACTTTAGGAAAAATGGTTAAAACTGATGAGTGGTTAAAAGCAAGTGCTCAAAATGGTTGGTCTCAATGTTATTTAAATTCTGCGGATTTTACTAAATTCTTAGAAGAAACAAATGAAAGTTATAAATCTGTTCTTGAAGAAATAGGAATGTTCAAATAAAAATATAAATAAAGTGCAGAGTTTACACTCTGCACTTACCTTGAAAAGGAGGATTAATTTTGAAAGAAAATAAGAAGAATGCAAATGTTAATGATTCTTTAATGGGTTTAGTAATTGCAGTATTAGGGATTATTTATTTGTTATTGACTCTAAATTTACCAGCAGCTGCAATGGGTGGTGCCAATGCGCCAAAAATGTTCCCTCTTATGATTGCAATTATTTTAACTATTTTAGGAATTACTTTTCTATTCAAAAGTGGTTTATCAAACTTAAAAGTTGCAGTAGATAATTTTGTAAAGAGCTTTGCTAAAGATAAAGAAACAAATATTACAATTATGATAACTTGCTTTGGAAGTATTGCATATGCTTTATTATTTAAAAGATTAGGGTATGTTATATCAACATTCTTATTCTTAGAATTATTACTTTATTTGACTAGAAAAGAAAAATGGATATCAAATACAATAATTGCATTGGTGTTTAGTGTTGGAGTATACGTTGTGTTTTCTAAAATGCTAGGAGTTACACTTCCAACAATGATATTTTTAGATATATAGAGGAGGGCACAAAATGGGTGATGTTTTAGTTAACTTATTACACGGATTTACAGTAGCATTTACACCGTACCATTTATTGTTAATAACCTTTGGAGGTATTCTTGGAACAATCGTTGGTATGTTGCCGGGTTTAGGACCTGCTACAGGAGTTGCTGTATTATTACCAATAACTTTTTCAATGGGGCCTACAGCTGCTTTAATCACTATGTGTGGTGTATACTATGGAGCTATGTTTGGTGGATCTAGAAGTTCTATTCTTATCAATACACCAGGAGATGGTGCAGCCCTTGCGGCAACATTTGATGGTTATCCAATGGCTATGAAGGGGAAAGCAGAATCCGCCTTGGCTATGTCAGCTATAGCTTCATTTATTGGTGGTATTATATCAGTTATATTTATGGTTTTAGTTGCAACACCAGTTGCTAATTTTGCATTAAAATTTGGACCATCAGAGTATTTCTTATTAATGGTAACAGCATTAGTAATGACTTCATCTATGTCAAAAGGAAATATGCTAAAAGGTTTTGTATCTACAGCTATTGGTCTTATGATTGCAACTGTAGGAATAGATGCACAATCAGGTGTTAGAAGATTTACTTTTGGTGTATTAGAATTACAAACGGGAATAGATTTCCTTGTTGTTATTATAGCAATATATGCATTAGGAGAAGTATTTAAGAGCTTTAAATCTCTTAAAGAAGGAAATAAAAAAGCTCAAACAAAATTCAAGAAAATATGGGTTACTAAAGAAGAATGGCAAAGAAGTAAATGGCCTATTTTGAGAAGTGCTCCATTAGGATTTATAATTGGTGCATTACCAGGTGCTGGTGGAACAATGGCATCATTAATGTCTTACAATAACGAGAAACAAATGTCTAAGCATCCAGAAGAGTTTGGTAAAGGTGCTATAGAAGGATTAGCGGCTCCGGAATCTGCAAATAATGCTGCTTCTGTTGGTGCATTAATTCCAATGTTAACTTTAGGTATTCCGGGCTCAGGAACTACAGCGGTTATGATGGGTGCGTTATTAATGCTTGGTATTCAGCCAGGACCATTGCTATTTACGCAACATCCTGATATTGCTTGGGGATTAATTGCAAGTATGTTTATTGGTAATGTTATATTAGCAATTATAAATATTCCTATGGCAGGATTATTAGTTAGAGTATTAGCAATACCTCCAAAAATATTGTATCCAATTGTATTAGCTCTTGCTTTTGTTGGAACATTTGCTATAGGTAATAGTGTAGTAGATTTTTATTTGCTAGTTATCTTTGGTATTGCAGGATACTTAATGTCAAAAGTTAAACTCCCAACGGCTCCATTAATATTAGCTGTTATAGTTGGTAATACTATGGAACAATCTTTTAGACAAGCACTTAGAATTTCAGATGGAAGTTATACAGCTTTCTTTGATTCAGGTTTAAACTTAACATTAATTGCTATAACGGTATTATCAATCGTATGGCCATTGGTTAAAGGAAAGATGGAGTCAAAGAAATCAAAAAAGGTAGCACTTTAAAAAATTTTTATGAGGTGGATTAATGAGTAAATTAAAAATAACTGAAACAGTGCTAAGGGACGGGCATCAAAGCCAAATTGCAACCAGACTAAAATTAGAAGAAATACTTCCTATACTAGAAGATATGGATAAAGTAGGATATTATGCTATGGAAGTATGGGGTGGAGCAACATTTGATGTTTGTTTAAGATACTTAAATGAAAATCCCTGGGAAAGGCTTAGATTAATAAGAGAGAAAGTAAAAAACACTAAACTTCAAATGCTATTAAGAGGACAAAATCTTTTGGGATATAAGCATTATCCGAATGATATTGTTGGAAGATTTATCCAAAAATCTATTTATAACGGGATAGATATTATTAGAGTTTTTGATGCACTAAATGATGTTAGAAATTTAAATAAATCTATAGAAGTAATCAAAAAAGAGGGAGCTCACTGTCAATGTGCTATTTCATATACAACAAGTAAGGTGCACACTGTTGATTACTATACAAAACTAGCTAAAACTATGGAAAACATGGGGGCCGATTCAATTTGTATAAAAGATATGGCAGGAATATTAACACCTGATGATGCTTTTAAATTAGTTAGTGGATTAAAGAGCAATATAAAAGTACCAATTGAACTTCATGGACATTGCACAAGTGGAATTATTGAAATGACTTATATGAAAGCTATTGAAGCTGGAGTAGATATAGTAGATACAGCTATATCAGCATTTTCAAGTGGTACAGCTCAACCATGCACTGAATCTCTTAATGGAATTTTTAACAATAGTAAGGGAGCGCCAAAACTCAATGAAGATAGGTTGAAAAAAGTAGCAACTCATTTTTCTGGAGTAAAAGAAAAGTATATAGAAGATGGAACTTTTAATCCAAGAGTAATGAAGATAGAGCCACAGATACTTAAATATCAAGTTCCTGGAGGAATGCTTTCTAATTTGTTATCGCAATTAAAAGCACAGAATGCGGAGGGACGATATGATGAAGTACTTAATGAGATACCAAAAGTTAGAGCAGACTTAGGTTTTCCACCTCTTGTTACTCCATTAAGTCAAATGGTAGGTACTCAGTCAGTATTTAATGTACTGGTAGGAGAGAGATATAAGGTTGTACCAAAAGAAATAAAAGATTACGTTAAAGGATTTTATGGGTTAGCTCCAGTTCCGGTAAAAGAAGAAATAAAGAAAAGAATTATTGGGGATGAAGAAGTAATAGATTATTGCCCTGCAGATAAGATGAAACCTATGTTCAATAAAGTTAAGGAAGAGATTAAGGATCTTACTGATGAGGAAGAAATGATTCTTGCATATGCTTTATTTCCAGACATAACAAGAAAATATTTAGAAGACCAGAAGGATGACTTTTATTATATAGATATTGTTATGTAGTTTAGAGAAGGAGAGGAATGAGATATATGGGTGGTAATATAAGTATAGTTGAAGCTTTACAAATTACGGCTATTTGTATGGGGATAGTGTTTACGACTTTGTATGTAATCTCTTTGATAATAGAATTGTTTAAAATTATATTTAAAGAAAAGAAACAAAAGGATAAACCAAAAGCAAATACCATAAGTAAAAGAAGTAGCGAAAAAATCATTAATAGTATTACTACAGATGAAGAAATAGTAGTAGCTATGGCTGCTGCGATAAATATGAGCAATGAAAAGAGAAATTCTAAACTTCGAATTGTATCCTATAAACAAATTGGGTAGTTATAAATTTTAAAACTAAGGGGAGAGTTAGAATGAAAAAATATAAAATCAATTTAAATGATAAAATCTATGAGGTTGAAGTTGAAGAAATGGATGCATCATCAGTTTCTAAAAGTGAAGCAGTAGCAACAAAAGAAGAACCAAAACAAGTTCAGCCGAGCTCATCAGAAGCTGAAGAAGTTTTAGCACCACTTCCGGGAAATGTATTAGATATAAAAGTAAGTCAAGGTAAAAGTGTAAAAGCTGGAGATGTCCTATTGATATTAGAAGCAATGAAACTTGAAAATGAAGTTGTTGCTCACAAAAATGGAATTATAGAAAGTATACTTGCTACAAAGGGTGCGGCAGTAGTTACAGGAGATTGCTTGGTTACAATTAAATAACTAGAGAAAGGAAGAAAAATAGATGCTACTAGATTTTTTAAATAGTGTTGGCTTTACAGCCCTTGGATGGCAACAAGTATTGATGATAGGTATAGCATGTTTTTTCCTATATCTAGCAATTAAAAAACAATATGAACCATATCTTTTGCTCCCAATAGCATTTGGAATGTTAATAGTTAATCTTCCTATGACAGGATTAATGGCGGAAGATGGATTATTTCATTATCTTTATATGGGAACAAAGCTCGGAATATATCCTCCAATAATATTCTTATGTGTAGGAGCGTGTACGGATTTTGGACCATTAATTGCAAATCCTAAAAGCATATTACTTGGTGCGGCAGCACAGTTCGGGATATTTTTTGCATTCATTGGAGCTATATTATTAGGTTTTGATGGTGCGGCGGCTGCAGCTATAGGAATAATAGGTGGGGCAGATGGACCAACAGCAATTTACTTAACATCAAAATTGGCTCCAGATTTACTTGGACCAATTGCACTAGCTGCATATTCATATATGGCGTTGGTACCAATTATCCAACCACCGATAATAAGAGCATTGACTACAAAAGAAGAAAGAGTAATAAAGATGGAGCAATTAAGAACTGTTACTAAAACAGAAAAAGTTATTTTCCCTGTTATTGTTGCAATATTTGTAATATTATTATTACCATCTTCAGCACCATTAATAAGTATGTTGATGTTTGGTAACTTGATAAAAGAATCAGGTGTAGTTCCAAAGTTAGTGGAAACAGCACAGAATTCACTTATGTATATAGTAACAATATTCTTAGGAATAACTGTAGGAGCGAAGGCTAATGCTACTACATTCCTAAACCCTACAACTTTAAAAATTATAGCTCTTGGGTTATTCGCTTTTTCAATTGGTACAGTATCAGGAGTGTTGTTTGGAAAACTAATGTGCAAATTGACAAAAGGAAGAATAAACCCAATGATTGGTGCAGCAGGTGTTTCAGCAGTGCCAATGGCTGCGAGAGTTGTACAAAAAGTTGGACAAGAAGAAAATCCTTCAAATTTCTTATTAATGCATGCTATGGGACCTAATGTAGCAGGGGTAATTGGATCAGCTGTTGCTGCAGGAGTTTTATTAAGTATATTTGGTTAGAGATAAAAGATATTTTGAAAGTAAGGGGATTAGTCAATGGTGAATATAGCAATTACATTACTAGTAGGAGGTATAGGTGGATTTTTGGGGATTAAATTAAAAATTCCAGCAGGAGCTTTGATTGGTTCAATGCTATTAGTAGCTATATATAACATTTATTCCGGAGAAGGAACTATCCCCAAAAATTTTAAACTTGTTGCTCAAATTGTAGTTGGGGCAATGATTGGCTTGAATTTTACTATCGATTCATTTAGAGAATTTAAAAATATTATTATACCTACTATGATTTTGGTAGTATGCTTAATGATATTTTGCGTTGTTTTAGGTTTTTTTATTTCAAAATTTACAGGGTTAGATTTAATAACATCTTTATTTAGTTGTTCACCAGGAGGGTTAACTGATATGACTTTAATTTCAGAAGCTTATGGTGCAGATACTTCAAAAGTAGTAGCTATGCACTCAGCTCGTTTAATTACTGTTATAGCTGTTCTTCCTATTATTATAAAAATTATTACTGGATATATAAACGGCAAATAAGGCTATCTTAATGTAATAGTATTTTTAAATGTGATAGAATGGTTGTATAGTAATAAATTTCAGTTAAAAATAAGTTCACCTAATTAATATATTTAATTTTAAATTTGGTTTATAAAGTTATTCCAGTTGAACTATTTATTTATGTCCATAACTCGTTGGTACATCCAGATTTTATGTATATATAAATAAAGTTTAACTGTTGATTTTCTTTAAGTTAGCAGTTTATCTGCTAACTAAACCTGTTTTTTGAAAAAGAAGAATAACTCTATAGGGGTGTTATATTGAAAAAATATATTATAAAATATAAGAAATTATATGTAACAACATTTATTTCAATTATGGTGTCAGTATTTATGATTCTTATGATTTTTAAAAACTATTCAGATTTCAGTGATACCTTAATTTCAAATGAGCAAAATAGGCTATTGGCAATAGCGAATACAATTTCAAGATCTATTGAGGATTATGTAAGAGGGGAAAAAAGAGCTTTGGGAATTGTAGCTAAAGACTATAGTTTTGAAAAAGATTTTAAATCCTTATTATTGGGAGAAGAAAATCAAATAAATAAGTCATTAGAGATTTATCATAAAATGGAAGGTGAAAGAGTAGACATTATTCAAATTTTAGATAACAATGGAAAATTACTATTAGAATATCCGAAATCAACATCAAGAGTTGACGGGATTAATTTAAAAAATCTTAAAGATGTAAATGATATCATTAATTCTGAAAAAGTAATAATAAGCGATGTTTATTTTGAGGAGAACCAAGCTCCTTATATATTCATCTTACAGCCAATTAGAGTGAATGGAGAATTTAGTGGTATTTTGAGAAGTAGAATAAATGTTGAATATATCTATAAAAACATTGTAGAACCTGTAAAAACGGGAACTACTGGTTATGCTTCTGTTAAGACAAATAATGCAATATTACTAATGCATCCAAATAAAAAAGATATAGGAAAAGAATTGATATCTGCAAGAAAAGCTAAGTATCGAGAATATGATTGGAGCGAACTTTCAAATGTTGTGGAGGAACAAAAAAAAGGGGGGAATGGTGTTAGCATTTATCATTCTGTTTGGGCAAATGATGAAAAAGGAATCAGGGTGAAAAAATTTAGTGCATATTCATCAGCTTATATAGGTGATTATTTTTGGATAGTAACAATTTCATCTAGCTATGACGAAGTAGTTAGTGTTATCAAAAAAAATTACTATTATACTATAACAATTGCTGGTTTTATATTCTTAAGTTTAATAATTGCAGCATCATATATTTATATATTTAAAGAAAATAAGAAAAAGCTACAGGTAAAATCAGAATATCTAAGAAAAGTTAAAAAGTTAAACAAGGAACTAGAAGAAGATATTGAACAACGTAAAGTGTTAGAGAAGGAACTCATTAAAAGTAAAGAAAAATATGAGGTAATGTTTAATAGTGGAAATGACTGTGTTTTTGTTTTGGATTTTAAAGATAATGCATTAGGTGAAATCCTAGAAGTCAATCAAAAAGTTCCTATGAAATTAAAATACTCAAGAAAAGAATTAATATTCATGAATTATACAGATTTAGATAATGAAATAAATAAGAAAAAATCAAAAGAAATAATAGGAAAAATATTAAAAGGAAAATTAGCTTTATATGAGACAAATCTAAAAACAAAGGATAATAAAACTATTCCTGTAGAAATTAATGCGACGTTATTTAAACTTGAAAATCAGAAAAAAGTAATTTTAATTTCTAGAGATATTACTAGTAGGAAATTAGAAGAGGAAGCTGTAAAAAGAAGTGAACAAAGATTTGTAAGTATAGTAAATCAAGTGGCAGTTGGAATAAAGAATAAAAATAATAATATTAGTGAAATAAAATTGGATAGTAATATAAATTCAAATAATAAAATAGCTAATAAATTAGAAAAAATTAATCTTCAGTTAGAAAAGATGTTTAAAAAAGAGATGGATGAAAATAAAAAGAAAGAAGCATTGATGTTACATCAATCAAGGTATGTTGCTATGGGTGAAATGATTGGGAATATTGCTCATCAATGGAGACAACCATTAAATGCTCTTTCGCTAATTATTTCAAATATTGAGGACTCATTTAGTTACGATGATATTGATAAAGAGTATTTAAATAGACTATTTTCAAAAGCAAGAAATATGATTAGTAGAATGTCAGAAACTATTGATGATTTTAGATACTTTTTTAAACCAAGACATAAAAAAGATTTTTTTAATATTTATAAAAGTATTACCAATACTACAGCTTTATGTGAGGAAAGAATAAATATAAATACAATAAAGTTAAATATTAATGGTGATGAAAATGTACAGGTTTATGGATATTCAAATCAATTATCGCAAGTAATATTAAATATAGTTAATAATTCAGTGGATGCACTTTCTGAAATAAGTAGGGATAATAGATGGATAAACATAATTATTAGTAGTGAAGCTGATAATTGTATTTTAAAAATATGTGATAATGCAGGAGGAATTACACAAGAAATTATAGATAAAATTTTTGATCCTTATTTTACTACAAAAGATGAAAAGAATGGAACTGGTTTAGGGTTATATATGTCAAAAATGATTATTGAAAAGAATTTCAGGGGTAAAGTTGAGGTTGTTAACGAAAAAGAAGGGGCTTGTTTTATATTTACTATTCCTAAAGATGGAGGAGAAAACAATGTCAGAGAATAATCTGTTGTTAAATTTGAAAGTTCTTTATGTTGAAGATGATGAGACCACAAGAGAGCAAATGCAATATTTTTTGAAAAGAAGAGTTGGAAAGCTTTTCATTGCAAAAAATGGTGAAGAAGGTTTAAAGAAATATAGAGAAAATAAGCCGGATATTATTGTAACTGATCTTAGGATGCCAATAATTGATGGAATTGAAATGAGTAAGTTAATAAGGGAGAAAGATAAAAAATGTTCAATAATTATAACGACTGCTTTTTCGGATGTTGAAACTGTATTACTAGCGGTAGATATTGGAGTAGATAAATACGTATTAAAGCCAACCAATACTAAAGAATTATTAGAAGCCTTGGAAGAGAGCGCTGTAAAAGTTTTTGAGAGTAAAAATAATGATTTACTTGTAGGTAAAAAAGTTTTAGTAGATATTAATGAGAAAAAGGATTTAGAAAATAAACTTCAAAATAAGATTGCACTTTTTATTAAAAGTAAAACTGGAAAAGGTCCAAAATATGTTAAAGCTTTTATTAAAGGAAGTTTAATTGAAGTAGAAGCATTTGATGCATTAACTCAATATGAAAAAACTTTATTAGAAAATAGCAAGAACAATCATTTGGTGAATTTTTCAAGGGAAGCCTTTTATTTAGATAGAGATAAAGAAATTGAAAAAATTATTGGAGAAGTGGTTAAAACTGAGTGTTTCTTAGAAAACGTTTTTATTGATTTGGGTAAGCTTAAAGATAAAATAATAATTTCAATGAAATAAAATAGAAGTAGAAGTGATAAAGAAGCTTTTCCTAGTGGAGAGCTTCTTTATTTGACTTTAAAACAAAAAAAAGTAAAATATGAAAAACTAATGAAAATTTTTCCTAAGAAGTTTTGGAGAGAAATAATGGCAGCATTTTTAGATGATGATGAAACTTCTATGGAATTGAGAATAAGAGGAATAAAAGATATGAAGTTTATAGAAGAGATAAAAAAGGTTCTCAGACATTCTAAATCTACAAATAAACTTCCTAATGATTTTGATGAAGAAATAGCATCAGATATTATTTATTCAATGTTGATGAAAGAGATTATGATGTTTTTATATGACGATAATGTTGAGATGGATGATGTAATTATATGTTTAATTCATTTCAGACAGAGAAAATATCTAATGGCGACGTTATAAATCTATCTCAGTTTTCTATGGCTAATAATGAAGATAAGAATTTTATTATTTATGGAGTAGGTGATGATACAGAATTTATAAATCTTAAAGATAGAGGGGGTAAGCCTTTAACTTTTAATAAAACTATTATTACTAAATCCTTAGCAGAAAAACTAAAAATTGAAAAAGGAAGCAAAATAGAAGTTAAGAATAACCTTAATCTTGTGGAATTCGAAGTAGAATCGATGATATTGCAGATGTGTATATAGGTGATTTTATTTATATGCCAATTGAAAAGTTTAATAAAGAGAATGGTTATCCAAAGGGAAGTTATTTGGAAATATTATCTAATAAAAAGATGAATATTGAAGATGATAAATTACTTACTACCAATAGCAAAGATGATATAATCAGTGGATATGCATCTTTGATAAAACCCTTACAATATATGCTAATTATGATTTCTGTATTCTCTTTTGTAATAGCTTTAATCATAATTTATATTGTTACATCATTGCTTATTGAAGAAAACAAAAATACTATTTCTATGTTAAAAGTCTTTGGGTATAGAAAAAGAGAAATACACAATTTGATTTTGAAAAGTAATACTATATTAGTTGTTGTGGGATATTTAATTTCAATACCGATTCTTTTGTATAGTATGGAGGGATTTTTCAAAGAAATTACTAAAGAAATGAATATTACAATTCCATCAAAATTAAACAATATAAATATTCTTATCGGTTTTATAATAATATTCTTTGCATATAATGTGGCGAAATTCTTTAACAAGAGAAAAATTGAACAAATTTCTCTTACGGATACATTGAAGTTAAAAGCCGAATAAGAAATTGATAAAAGTCCAGTGATTTTATAATTGCTGGACTTTTTTACGCAAAATTTAGATATATTTAATTATAAATTAATTACAATTAAAATAAATATTAAAAAAGTGTAGAAATATTGGTGGAAAATTGATATAATATATGCAAAGAGGAGGTTATAGATATGAAAAAAGTATTTGTTATGTTTTTAGCTACTGTTATCACATTTTTCAGTTTTTCTCAATATGTAATTTCTTATGATATGCATAGCTATGGAATATCTATGAGCTCATCTCCAGAGGACATTCCTCAGTTAAAAGTGTATAAAGAATTAATTATCGATGCTACAGATTTTACTAAGAGTGATATTGAATATCTACATAATAATGGAGTGGACAAGATATATAGTTATTTAAATGTAGGATCTATTGAATCTTTTAGAAATTATTATAATGAATTTGAACAGTATACGCTAGGTGAATATACTAACTGGGAAGATGAAAGATGGATAGATGTATCTAATGAAAAGTGGCAAAATTACGTTGTGGATACACTTGCAAAAGAATTAAATGATAAAAATATAGATGGATTTTTTATAGATAATGTTGACGTATATACATTATTTAAAAGTGAAGCTACTTATGAAGGAATACTAAGTATTTTATCTTCATTAAAAAATAAGTATGGTAAAGAAATAATAATAAATAACGGATATGATTTTATTAATAATACAATAGAAAAAGGTACTAGTATAAGTAGCATAATTGATGGAGTAAATCAAGAAGAAGTAATGACTGTAATCAAGGATTACGATAAAAATAAATTTAGAAGGCAAAAAAATTCAGAAGTAAAATTTACAACTAATTATTTAAATAATTTGAAGTCTCAAGGGTTAAAAATTTATGTCATCGAGTATACAAAAAATACTAACTTGAAGAACAAAATAATCAGTAATTATGAAAAACTTGGATATAATGTTTTTATATCTAGAAAAGTAAATCTATAAAAGCCTTTAATATACTTTAGTATGTTATATATACATCAAATCCCACAAAAATCCCACAACTTTTAAAAAGATGTGGGATTTTTTATTGTAGTACCAAATTTCCTTTTCCAATAGAAAACTAACATTAGTAATGATAATGCAAAAGCAATAATAAACCCATAAGGAATTAATGTAGATCCAAAATGTATTCCCCAAAGTATTAGTGTTAGACCAGAACTTGCAAACATCATGGCCAATGAATTGCTTTGATTAGACTTCATACCACCTACATCTTGGGAAAAAGGCAATTCTTTATTTGAAGTTTGGTAAATAACCATTGAAACGATTAGTGTATTTATCAAAATCAATAAAATATTAGATAAAGTTTTTAAACCACCAAAAATTAAAAATATTAAAATTGTTATTACGAATGTAGGAACTATTATAATTAACACAAAGGATTTGTACGCTCCTTTGTGGATAGATTTATAATCTTTTATAGGAAGAACTTTATAAATCCAAGCGCCCTTAAATTTTTCACTATAAGAAATTGAATATATTACTGAACTAATCATTAGAGTGTAAAAATAAAGGTTTAGAAAATGATTGCCTTGTGATACTTTAGATAAATTTTGGGACAAGGATAGCTCATGATCTAAAGATGTAAATAACATTAAGTAAGGAAAAACAATTGCCATTGTGATATTAGGATATATATGAAGTTTTAGCTGTCTATCCTTTGAGAACATGGAAAAAGCAAATTTATAAAAACTAGCTTCAATATTATCAGAGCATATAAAATTAGCAATATTTCTTTGAAACTTACTTTTTAGAAAATACAATTTGCTTGCTTTATCAGTATTATTGTTTAGTTTAATTAGGTTTTGTTCAAAATCTTTCCCTAAGAAGGAATTATATATTATTAAAAATCCTAAAGGAACAATAAAAGCAAGCGCTCCGAGAATTATAAATTCTAATCTACTATTTTGTTCTAGAATTATGCCAAAGGGCGTCGCAAACCAACTAGAGGGTAACAAATATGTATACCATTTTATTTTGAAGCTATCAGTTATTTCTGTAAAGTCAAAAACTCTTATTGCTAATTGATATCCAACAATCATAAATATACTTAATAATATTTGAAAATTATTTATTATATCCTTTAATTTTTCTCCATCGAAAAAATGAAGAATAAGATAGTATAAAATTGCTGTTAAGAAAACTGTGAATATAGATATAAATAGCAATTCTATTAACATTACAAAAAGAAAGATAACACCGTGGTTTATGAAACCAAATACAAGAATAAAAGCAGACATTGGTATTATTATACAAATCAAATATATTATAATATGAGTTGTTCTAGCTGCACTTATTACTTTTTTATCAATTGGTCTTGGATATAAGATATTTAAATCTCTTATATCTAACAATACGTAAGAAAAGTCTGATATCATTGTTAAAGTAATCATAAAAATTAAAACACCCAAAACTAAATTCATTTTAGGAATTATTTCTATAGGTAAAAATATTGGAAGTCCTATAAATAAACCTAAAAAAGCATAATAAAAATATTGGGAAGAATTAGATTTTTTATTTTTGTCACCTGATTTATTATTCTGAACAGATAGTATTGCAGGAACTCTTCTACTATCTACCGTAAGTTTTAATTTAAGGATTTTACGCATTAGTTCATAATCTATTCCCAATTTTGTATATAGAAACCTAAACTTATCTAGTACTTTTAAAGATTTAAAATCTTTCATTTTTATACTCCTTTTATTGTAGTTAAGAATTCAGAGGCAATACTACTATGATTATCAAAATGTGTTAATTGATTAAAAATTTCTTCAAGACTTGTATCTGCTGATTTTGCTTTTAACTCATCAAAGCTTCCATCGGCCAAAACTACTCCATTATTAAGAAGTACTATTCTATTGCTTATTTTCTCTACAACGTCCATTATATGAGAAGAATAAAAAATAGTTTTTCCTTCTAAGGCCATTTGAGACAAAAGTTCTTTAAAAACCATAACACTGTTTGCATCAAGGCCTGTTAAGGGTTCGTCTAAAAATAATATATCAGGATTATGAAAAATGCTAGCAACTATCATCAACTTTTGTTTCATACCTTTAGAATAAGATGATATTCTAGAATTATAGCTACTATCAATTTTAAATAAAGACATCAATTTTTTTGCTTTTATATCTGCTGTTTCATATTCCATACCATAAACTTCCCCTAAAAATGTTAAGTATTCTCTAGCGGTTAAATTATCATATAAGTCTGCAATCTCAGGTATATAGCCTATTCTTTTTTTGTATTCAATATCTCCATCTGAAATATCTCTACCAAATATTTTAACGCTTCCAGTATAACCAGTTACCATACCTAAAAGTATTTTTACAGTGGTACTTTTACCAGCACCATTAGTTCCAATGTAGCCAATTATTTGACCTTTTTTTATTTCTAAATTTATTCCTTTTAAAACCTTATTAGTTCCATAACTCATTTCTAGATTTTCAATAGATATTATACTTTCGTTCAATGCATCCATTAAGGTTTTCCTCCTTTGAAATATAAATAAAGTGGATATGTTAAATTAAGTTGTTAATGCTATCCATAATATATTATACCAATTTTTGGGTTATAAAAATAACAAATAAGTTACAAAGTTCACTTCTTTTGTTATTATATAAATATAGATATATGAGGAGGAAGAAATGTTAAAGAAAATATTAATAGGAATAGTTATAATAGTTGCTGCAATTGTAATTATTGGAGCAATAATTTTAAATAATGATAAATATAATTATGGAGTATTCATAGGTGCAGATCCTTCTGAGGCAGAAAAGCTAGGAAAATATAAAGAGGTAATAATCGATGCAACATATTTTACAGAGGAAGATATAGATATTATTCATAAAAAGGGTACTAAAGTCTATAGCTATATAAATGTAGGTTCTATAGAAGAGTTTAGAAATCATTATAAAGATTTTGTCCATTTGGCAATATGTGATTATGAAAACTGGGAAAATGAAAAGTGGATAGATGTATCTAATGAACAATGGCAAACATATTTTGTCCATACTATAGCAAAAGATTTATTGGACAAAGGTATAGATGGATTATTTATTGATAATGTTGATGTTTATAGTCTTAGTCATGATGAGAATATATATAATGGACTGATGAATATTTTAAAAGATATATCAAATAAATATGATAAGCCTGTAATTATTAATGGTGGATATGATTTTATAGAAAAAGCTATTTCTCAGGGGGAGGATATTCAGAGCATAGTTGCAGGAATAAATTTAGAAGAGGTTTCAACTATAATTGAAGATTATGATAACAATATTTTTAAGAAACAGAGTGAAGAAGATAAAAATTATGTAATAGAATATCTAGAGAAAATTAGAGATAGAGGAATGGATGTTTATATTATTGAATACTCCAAGAATAAATTGTTTGATATACGATTAAAGAGTGAATATAATTCTTTGAAGTTTAAACTTTTTATATCTGAGAAAGTGAATTTATAGAATTTTTTTTAATAAGACTATAGGGTTATGAATTTTAATAACCCTATAGTCTTATTAGTTAGTGTTCAATCAGCTCTATATCAATATTTCACAATTCCATTCAGAATAAAATTGTTCTAAATAATTTTCCATGAAATCATGTCTTTGTTTAGCTAATTGCTTTCCTGTATCTGTATTCATCAAATCTTTTAGTTTTAGAAGTTTCTCATAGAAATGATTAACTGTAGTGTTTTTGTCGTCCTTTTTATATTCATTAAAATCTTTAAATGTTTTTGGATCTATATTGGGATTATATATTTCTCTATTTTTATTTCCGCCGTATGCAAATGCTCTAGCGATTCCTATGGCGCCAATGGCATCTAGTCTATCAGCATCTTGAACAACTTTACCTTCAATAGTGTGTTGAGTTGAATCAACTGTACCTCCTTTAAAAGATAGAGTTTTTATAATATTGCATACTTTTTCTATTATGATTGGATCTACTTCAAATTTACTTAACCATTTTTGGGATACTTCTGCTCCTATATAACTGTTACCATCATGAAATTTCCAATCTGCAATATCATGAAGAAGAGCAGCGAGTTCAACTACAAACATATCTGCTTTTTCTTTTTTTCCTATAAAACAAGCTGTTTTGTAAACTCTTTCTATATGCCACCAATCGTGTCCAGTACCTTCCCCTTCAAGTTTTTCTCTTACGAATTTTTTTGTTTCTTCAATTATAAGTTTTTTATTCATAGGATCTCCTTTAGGTTAATTATTATATTTAAGATATACATGTTCTATATAAATAAAATAAAAATTTTTATAATACTATCAACTTTTTGTTGAGAAACTGCGTCTAAATAATGTTAGTTGATTCATATAATATCTTTGAATATGATATAAAAGATTTATACAAATTGTAACTATTTCTTTACTATTCCAATGTTTAATTATTATATCATAATAATGGATTGAATTTAATAATATGTTTCAGTGGGGGCTCGATTTGAGAAAGAGGAAAAGACTTAATAGACATAACTTGCAAAAAGAGATAAGAAAGAGGCGAAAAAGAAGAAAAAGAAGGAGGATTATTTTTTCTCTTATAATACTGATGGTATTTGTGCTAGCTATGAAATTAATGGTAAATAAAATTAGTAATAGTCTTGTTAAATCTCATGAAGATATGGTAATTAATACAGAGGTAGTTAATGAGAAAAAAAATACTGATATTAATTTAGATACAAATGTTAGTGAGAATGAAAAAACTGATTTCTTAAATAGTAAACCAGAAACTAGTAATATAGATGAGAATAAAGTTACAAATAATATGAGTAGTAACCTTGAGAAACAATCTGATATTGTAGAAGAATCATCACCAAAGGATTTTAAGGAAATATATAAGAGAGATATGTTTTTTGGTGATTCAATTACAGAAGGAATTACTTTTTTTGAATTTTTAGATGATAATCAGGTAATAGGAATTCCAGGTATTAATATATGGAATGCAGATGATCAGATTAGTAAAGCTATAAAATCACAGCCTGAAAATTTTTATATGCTTTTCGGTTTAAATGATATTGATAATGTGCTCACAAGTGAAAAGTTTGCAAAGTTATATGGAGATTTAATAAATAAGATTAAACTGGAAATGCCAGACACACAAATTTATATTCAGTCTATTTTACCTGTTTTACCTAAAGCGGCGAAAAAAAAAGCTAGTTTAACTAATGAAAATATTGATGAATTTAATAATGCATTGCAAGATTTAGCTAAAAAAGAAGGAGTTCAGTATTTGAATATATCTGATGTATTAAAAGAGCAGGATAATACTATCTATGAATCAGACGGAATTCACTTTAAGGAAAAATTTTATCCTATGTGGCTAAATTATATTATGGAGAATACTAAATCTATTGATTAATGAAAGGATGAAAAATAATGATGAAAAAAAGTATTAATTTTTTGATATTAGCAGTAATAGTATTGACCTTATTCGTGGGGTGTTCTTCAGAAGGCAAATCACCTTCTATAGAAGAAATCAATGACAATATAGTACAAGCAACAGATATATCTGAAATGAGAGTAGGAGATGCTAAGAAACTTGAAAAACTATATGGTATAGATGCTGAAAAATTAGAGAGTTTCTTTCTTTACACACCACCATCAAATATAAAAGCTGATGAGATTGCTATTTTGAAGGTTAAGGATTCTAATGATATAGATTCAATTAAAGAAAAAATATCAAAAAGGATTAATGATAAAGAAGTTAGTTTTAAGGATTATCTTCCTGATGAATATTATTTAGTAGAAAAACATGTTTTAAAAAACAAAGATAGCTATATTCTTTTTACTACACATAATGATTACAAAATAATTGAAGAAACATTTGATAATTGCTTTTAAGTGTAAGGCATACTAGGAGGAACATTACGTGGTATTTAGTAGTTTAATATTTATATTTGTGTTTTTGCCGTTTACATTATTAATATATTATATTTCTCCGAAATTTTTGAAGAATTTCATTTTACTTATTGCTAGTCTGATTTTTTATGCATGGGGAGAACCAGTATATGTAATTTTAATGATATCTACAATTACTATTATGTATTTTTGCACCATGCTAATAGATAAATACAGAGAGAGGGTTTTAGTCAAAAATATTTTTTTGATTATTACCCTTGTTATCAGCTTGGGCATTTTGATATTTTTCAAATATTATGGATTTATAATAGAAAATTTAAATTTTATTTTTCATTTACAAATAAGAATAAAGCAGCTCCCACTTCCAGTTGGAATTTCTTTTTATACCTTTCAAACTCTATCATATGTCATTGACGTTTACTCTGAAAAGGTAGCGGTACAAAGAAATTTTATAACCTTTGCTATGTATGTAACAATGTTTCCACAATTGGTAGCCGGGCCTATAGTAAGATATATTGATGTAGTTAAAGAAATTGATAATAGAAATGAAAATACGTACTTATTTGGACAAGGAGTAGAAATATTTATAATTGGATTATCAAAAAAAGTACTTCTTGCAAATAATATAGGGCTTTTATGGAATGAGATAAAAAGTATACCAATAGAAGAACTTTCTATTCTTGGAGCTTGGATTGGTATAATAGCTTTTACTTTTCAAATTTATTTTGATTTTAGTGGTTATTCAGATATGGCAATAGGATTAGGAAAAATGTTCGGATTCAATTTTATGAAAAATTTCAACTATCCATATATATCTAGAAGTATTACGGAATTTTGGCGTAGATGGCATATTTCTTTAGGAATATGGTTTAGAGAATATGTATATATCCCACTTGGTGGGAATAGGGATGGAGTTATTAGACAATGTAGGAATTTAATAATTGTATGGATGCTTACAGGTATATGGCATGGAGCTAATTGGAATTTTGTTATATGGGGATTATATTTTGGAATATTTATTATAATTGAAAAAATATTTCTTTTGAAAAAATTAGAAAAGTTACCTAGTGTTATAGGGCATTTATATACTATGTTAGTTGTAGTGATAGGTTGGGTATTTTTTTCAATTGAAAGCTTAACAAATGCAATAAAATTCCTCGGAACTATGTTTGGATTAGGTAACCATTCTATAATAGATGATAATATAATATATCTGATATATACTAATATATTACTTTTTATTGTCTTATGCTTTGCATCTACACCTATTGTGAGAAAAGTCATTACAAATATTAAGGAAAAAACAATAATAAAAGGTGATATATTCTTACTACTCGTGTTTATGATGGCGATTTTTTTAAGCACTGCTTGTTTGGTTAATGAAAGTTTTAATCCTTTTTTATACTTTAAATTTTGAGAATTTAAATCATAATAAAGGTATAAAAGGAGAGATAGTTTGAATAAGAAAAACTCAATTTATTATAAAAGTATGACAATTTTATTTATTTTATTTTTATTAATTATGGTATTACTAAATGGTGTAAGATCTGAAAAACTATTTTCAGAAACCGAGAACAGAAGATTAGAACAACGACCTGATTTTTCAATTAAAGCATTAATGAATGGAAAGTTTACTTCAGATTTTGAAAAGTATATTTCAGACCAATTTGTATTTAGAGATTTTTGGATTGAAATTAACTCTAAAATAATACTGTATTCTGGTAAAAATCAAAATAATGATGTATTTTTAGGCAAAACAGGTTATTTGATTCAGAAATTCAATACACCTGATAAGGGTGAATTTACTGAAAGATTAGAAGCAATTAATGCTTTTGCAGATAAAATACCAGAAGTAAATAAATATTTTATGGTAGTACCAAATTCAGTTAAAGTGTTGCAAGAAAAACTCCCATATTTAGCTCCAGGTGATGATGAACTTTATTATATAGATGAAGTGAAAAAAAAGATAGATAGTGATATCAATTTTATTGATGTCTATGAAAAGCTATCTTCTAAGAAAAATGAATATATTTATTATAAAACAGACCATCATTGGACAACAAAAGGAGCTTATTATGCTTATCAAAAATTGATGGAATCCGTGGGAACAACCTATCATGATAACAACTACTTTGATATAAAAAATGTAACAGATAGTTTTTATGGATCACTATACTCAAAAAGTGGTTTTAGAAATATAAAACCTGATAGTATTGAACTATATATTCCGAAAGTAGATGAAGGTATAAAGGTAGATTATTTGGATAACGAAAAAAGTGAAAAATCTTTGTACACTATGGATAATTTAAATAAGAAAGATAAATATACTGTGTTCCTTAATGGTAACCACCCTTTGATAAAAATTAGCACTAACAATAAAAATGGGAAAAAATTATTATTAATAAAAGATTCATATGCAAATAGTTTTGTACCTTTTTTAACGGGGCATTATAGTGAAATTTATTTGGTAGATTTAAGATATTATAATGATGATATTACAAAAATTATTAAATCAAATGATATTGATGATATATTATTCCTATATAACGCAATAACTTTTTTTGAAGATTTATCTATTAAAAATCTAATACAGTAAAAAAATGAACTGGTGTCGTAAATGCGACTTCAGTTTTTTTGATTGCCATTATTTAATTAGGAATAGACCTTTTAGAGGCTTTTTTGGGAAGCTGCATTATGGTGTTATTTTCCTTTGATATGCTCTAATCATTTCTTTATACTTTAATTAGGTTTAATTGTGAATGGATTTTACTTTATGATATTGGAATTGAAATATTAGTTTTTGGAGTGTTAAGGATACCTGAAGTTGTGAGACACGACGGTAGATGTTTTGGACAAGTTTATAAAAATTATAGAAGGTGGCAAATGAATATGAAGAAAAAAAGCAAATCAATTATTTGTACTTTATGTATTATTTATTCTTTTATTGAGTTTATTTATATGTTTGCATCTATGGGTAAGGGATCTGGGCCAAATCCTATATTACATTCAATTGCAATGGGTTGTTTAGCTTTTGTGGTTATAAAATGTTTTTTGCCTGCAATAGTTCCTTCTTATAAACCTAAATATGTAAAATATGACATTGGTGAAATAGATGATACATATGACCCAATAAATTGTTTTGGTCAAATTGCAGGGATGAGTAGGTTGCAACCATTATTAGTAACATTTTATACTAATGGGATTGTTATAAACCAAATGTTTTTAGAACCAATTAAGTTAAAATATATTGGTATGTATTATATAAAGATTGAAAAAAATCCTTATGGTGAAAGAATTGAAATTCATCATAATTTATCTCATGTTTCCTCACCTATTTTTATTAATGAAACTAAAAATAGTTTGATTTATAAAATTTTAGTTGAAAGGTGTCCATAATATAGATAAACTACTGCGTAGATTTATCTATCAGTTGACAGTTCACAGTTATGAAAGAAAATTCCGAAATTATTTTATAGGATTAAACGTATAAAATAATAGCTAGGAGGAGTTTTTTGGGGAAATCGGAACTTAGATATTTTTTTGAAAAAGAAAAAAAGTGGCTTTCTAAATTAATGAAGATGAATTTTGGAGGTAAAGAAATTATTATTGATGAAAGACTTAAAATGTAGTTGATATTGACAAACAAAGGAGTTGAATGTATTGTACGCATTCCAAGCAATAGCTTTTATTTTAGAATTAGTATTTTTTCTAGGGGGAGCAATATCATTGATATTTATTAGCGATAACTTTCTTGTAAAATATTTAAAAAAGAAATATAGATACCGAAGAAAAAGTATTGATAAATATATTCTTGATGATAGTGGATTAAATAACAAAATAATTAAGAGCAAAATATTCAAGATATTTTTAAACTGTTTTGCAGTAGTGTGTATATACTTAGCAATACCATATGTAAGAGATATTCCACAGTTAGTTACAGGAAATCTAGAGTATATTAATGGCCGGATACATTCAATAGAAAATAGGGAAAAAGACTCCTATGATCGAATTACTGTCGGAGGGGAGAAGATAAAATTTTTCCTTAAAGGCAATGTACAGATCGGTAAAAATTATAAAATAGGATATTTATCTAATACAAAGAGAGGGATTTCTTTGGAGGAATTAGAAGAAGACTTCAAAACTTCAGTAGAAAAAATAGGTTTTCCCTATAGGGCTATTTTGTTTAATATATCTATGATAACTTCTTTCATAGTGATAATTCTTTTATTATATTATTGTGCCAATACTTTTGGATACAAAAGTTTATATATGGTAAACTTTTTATTTTATCCAATAAGTATCACTTCTTTGATTTTTAATGGTGTGAAAACGGGGATATGGATTTCAGTACGTAATTTAGGCTTCCTAGCTTTAGCTTTTGGAGTAGGGAGTTTAGTTTTACTCTTTCTACTTAAAATAATATATAGAGGATCTAAAGAAGATAGGTTTACACCATTATTTTACGCTACAATTGTTACTGCTTGTGAGATAGGTTTTATAGTTGTAATTATATATAATTTTTATGAATTGTTGATCAAATAAAGCTTTAATGAGTAAGAATAGACAAGCTATGTAAAATGATGTAAAGTACTTAATTGTTTAATTGCTATATTGGGGCTATCACAGCCACATAATTTACGGGTTATAGTTATGATTATATATAATTTATACAAATTAATAATGGGATAACTTGATTAAAAAAATATATTTATGCAATATTGAAGAGCAGAAGGTGAATATGGGATGATTGTAATTAAGATTCAAATATCAATTTCATAATGAGATGGAGTGATAGAATATGATTAAGAAAATATTTGGAATATTAGCATCAATAGTGTTTCTATTTTTGCTTATTTATATAGTGTGGAAGATATATACTACAAGAATTAAAAATCATAAGAAAAGAATTGAACAAGAAGTTAGAAGAAGAGGTGGGAAGATCATTCATATTAAGAACTGTACTGGGCTTTTATATGAAACGCCATTCCCTTTTATTAGTAACAGACAGTTTGTTTATAAATTTGAGTATGATTCATTTGGAGAGAAAAGAGTTGGATGGGTAAGAATTGGCGGTATGGTAGGAATAGAATGGCGATGGAACTATAAGAAAGGTAAAGTAAATAGCATATATTAGAGTATATTATAATGGGATATTTCTAAATAATAGGAGTTAATAATATCTTTAATAATCTTGGAATTTACAAAATTTTAGGCAAAATCAGAGTGTATTAGAAATAAAAAAATCGTATCAGGGCTTAGGTTAATGCCAGTATCATTAATAAGTCTTTCTGTATATATCACTTCAATAGCCAATTATATATATACACAAAGAGGGAGAATAAAGAAAAATAATAGTCATTTTTAATGATTAAGGAGGAACATATGGACAAAATAGTTATTAAAAAGATAAGGTTTGGATCATTTATGAAGTTATCTTTAATTATTTCATTATCAATTGGTATTGTACTTGGTTTAATATTTTTTATTATTGGAGTGTTAGGTGGAGATGTATCAACAAATTTAGGTACGACGGTATTGACTGGGATTCCAGCAGGAATTGCATCTATATTTATATCACCTATAGTATTTTTAGTACTTGGGGTAATTAATGGAGTGGTTACATTTTTACCTTTTAAGTTATTTCTTAAAATTTTCAAAGGTATAGGTATCAATGGAGAATTTGAATAGATAGCAACTTTGAACATTACATAATTTTAGCCCAGTAGAATTTCTATTGGGTTTTCTTATAAATAAGATAAAAAAATATTTTAGAAAAAAATAAAAAATATCAACTTTTTGAAGTCCTCATGCGTCTAAAGAATGTAAGGAGGTTTACAAAACATATGTCGACATACAATAAAAAAAATTATATTAAATTAGTAGATTATATAAAAACGAATCAGGATGATTTTTATAGATTAGCTTTTAGTTATGTAAAAAACAAAGAGGCGGCTCTTGATATTGTTCAAGAATCACTTTATAAGGCATTAACATCTGTTGAAACATTAAAAAACAGTGCATACATGAAAACATGGTTATATAGAATTATCGTCAATACAAGTTTAAGTTATATAAGGAAGAATCAAAAAATTATATTAATGGATGAGATCCGTGAAGTCATTGAACCTGAAAAATCTGAAGTGGCAGACAGAATGGATTTATATAGCGCCATAGATAAGTTAGATGATAAATATAGAACTGTAATTATACTTAGATATTTAGAGGATATAAAAATTGGAGAAATTGCTAAGATAACAGATAGTAATATTAATACTGTAAAATCTAGGATCAAATCTGCTATTCAAAAACTTAGAACGATACTTGAAGGGGAGGGTTATAGTGGATCAAAAATTTAATGAAATTAGAAAAGAATATAAATCAATAGAAATACCAAAGGAGTTGGATGATATAGTGAATAAGACAATAGAAAAAGCGGATAATGAAAGAAAAAATAATAAAGGTAATAATAAAAACATTAAAAAAGCAGTTGTGGCAGCAGGTTTAGCTTTTAGTATATTTTTAGTTGGGGTAAATACAAGTGAAGCTTTTGCAGAATCTATGTCAAAAATTCCTGTGTTGGGAAGTATAGCTAAAGTATTTACTTTTGTAGAGAAAGAAGCTAAAAACGATACTTTAGAGGAAAACATAAAAGCACCTGCAATTAAAGGGCTTTCTGATGAGGAACTTCAAACTAGAATAAATGATGAAATTAATAAAAAAGTTCAAGAAGGATTAAAAGCTGCTGAAGAAAGAGCAGCAGAGTATAAAACTGCTTTCTTAGAAACAGGTGGTAAAGAAGAAGATTATAATCCTATTGAAATAAATGTTGACTATGAAATAAAATCATCTAATGATAAAATTTTATCTTTTACTGTTTTTCAAAATGAAACATTAGCAGCTGCTTATGCAGAAACACACTATTATAATATTGATTTAGTAAATAATAAAGAGCTAGAATTAAAAGACTTATTGGGTGATTCATATAAAGAAAAAATTAACGAAAGTGTTGCTAAACAAGTAGAAGAACTAAAGAAGAATTCTGATAATAGTTTTTGGGATGAGGAAATGGATTTTGGAGAAATATTTGAAAATCAGAATTACTTTGTTAATGATGATGGAAAAACTGAAGCTTTGTCAGATAGTAAGAATTTCTATATCAATGAAGAAGGTAAAGCTGTAGTTATATTCAAAAAGTATGAAATTGCTCCGGGATATATGGGTCCATTAGAATTTGTAATTGAGTAAATGATATATTAAATTTTTGTGTATATCAAATAATATCATATATATGTGTTAAACTAAGTATAGTGGAATAATTCTACTATACTTTTTTTATAATTTATATGCAAAAGAAGAGCAATAATTATGAAAATCGCGGAGGGGGTATCACTATGAGTAAATTCAAAGCGAAAAATATGAGTAAGTTAGATAGTCCAGAAAGAAGAAAAATGCTTCCTACAGATAAAGCATTAAAGTTAATTGGTATTCAGCAAGGGATGAAAGTTGCTGATGTTGGATGTGGTACAGGATATTTTTCATTGCCTATGGCAGAAATAGTAGGTGAAGAGGGAAAAATTTTTGCAATAGATATAAGTACACAAATGCTACAAGAAACAAAAAGAAGAGTGGAAGAAGCGGGACATAGTAATGTAGAAATAGTAAGTTCAGGAGAAAATAATTTTAAGATAAAAGACAAATCAGCTGATATGGTGTTTACTTCAACTGTTTTTCATGAAGTGTCTCATCCAGAAGATTTTCTTACCGAATGTAAAAGGATAATGAAGGATGAAGGAAGTATAATAATTCTAGATTGGAATAAAATTGAAAGTGAGGTAGGCCCTCCAGTACATATAAGAATTAGCGTAGAAACTTTAGAGACATATGGTAAAAAAGTTGGATTAAAAACTCAAAGTGTTGCTTATTTTGGAAGGAATTTTTATATTGTTAAAATGATATTGAATTAATAATAGTATATTAAGGACCTACCGTTGAACATAACGGTAGGTCTTATTGATTAGTCAATTAAGTTTTTTTTCTTAGTAAGCAAACTACTTCCACATATTATTGAAACTATTCCTAAAGTAACACCTACTATTATTGATATTGTACCTACAGCGATATTAGCAGCACCAGCAACCTTTACAGCTTTATATGTTTTTTCATCATACTTAATCATGGCTCTCCTCCAATGTAATTTATGTTTTTATAAATAAATTATATCTGTGATATGATATTATAGCTTACAATAATATTATATCAAATTTTAGGTAATTCTAAACATTTTAGAGAATTCACTGTATACTGTATAGATAAGCAATTGGACTGAAATCTCTATTGTGACTCATTTAATTATTAAATAGATTAAATTCTGCAAAGTTGAGTTGCAGAAAAATTATGTGGATCATATTCAGATAATTTCCCTTCATAAACTAAAACAGTATTGTCTATATTAGTAAAATCATTAGGCTTGACCAATGAAAAATCTTTCTTAAAATCAACAATTTTACTACTATATAAGACTCTGGCAACAAATTGAGAACAAAAATAATGGTTTTTTCTTTGTAGAGGAATACCAAACATAAGTGCAATAAGACCCAATAAATTATATTTGTATTTATCTTTTCGCCTATTAAATAAATCTATTTTTCGCTTTAATCTAATATATTCACTATCGCTTATTTCCATTTTGTATATTCTACAAGTAGTTTCCTTAAAAATTTTGTAAACACCATCATTAATATCTTCTTCTACAAAACCAGCAAATAAGGGGTTACGAGGATTTTTTCTACCGAAACTGTAGATCTTATCTAAATTTTTATCAAACCCAATAGAAACATGGTTATAGGGTTCTTTTGTATATAGTTTTATTGTTCTAGAAAGTAATGAACCAGTCTGAGTCATTACCATGTACAATTCGTAGATAAATATCACCTCAAATATTACGTTTATATATTGTTGTAGTATAATCTTTATTTTATCATAAATCTTTTATTTAGTAACTTAATTTTTACTATGTTAATGAATATGTTAAAATGTTATGAGTAACACTAAAATAAATTTTGTGATGGTGAGTAAATGAGTAAATTAATATTAGCAGAAAAACCTTCTGTGGCAAGAAACCTGGCAGAAGCATTAGGTTGTAAAACAAGGAAAAACGGATATCTAGAAGGAAATGATTATATTATAACATGGGCTTTTGGACACTTGTTAACCTTATGCGATTGCAAAGATTATGACCCTAAGTTAGCTTTATGGGCTTTCGAAAACTTTCCATATATTCCACAAAAATTTAAATACAAAATAAAAAATGATGGAAACAATAGAAATGCTATTGATGTGGGAGCAAAAAAGCAACTTGAAGTAATACAAGGACTTATAGAAAGAGAAGATGTTACAGAAATTATATCAGCAACGGATTTTGATAGAGAAGGGGAACTAATAGCACTTCTTATTTTTCACTACTTAAAAGTTAATAAGCCTATCTATAGAATACTAATAAATGAATGGACACCTGCTGAAATTAAAAAAGGACTTCAAAATCTCAAAACTAATGCAGAAATGAAAATGCTTCAGGATGCAGGGGTAAGCCGTCAGCTTGCGGATTGGGTAATAGGTATAAATTTCACTTCTGTTGCAACAATGAAATATACAAGAGGAAAAGGGAATCTTTTAAATATTGGTAGAGTTTTGATGCCTACTTTGAAAATGATTTATGATAAAGAAATGGAAATCAAAAATTTTAAAGTAGAAGAATTTTACCAATTAAATGCTACTTTTGAAAATGAGAAGGGTAAATATAAGGGTAAGTTTTTTCATGGGAAAAAAGAGAAATTTACTAATAAAGAAAGTGTAAAAAGATTAAGGGATGAAATAAAGGGTAAGGATGGAAAGATAATTGAAAAGGAAGTAGAAATTCAAAAAATAAATCCACCTAGTTTATTTAACCTGAGCAATCTGCAAGGATATATAACTAGTAAGGAAAAGGGATGGACTTCTAATAAGGTATTAAAAGTAGCACAAAGTTTATATGAAAAAAAGTATATAACTTATCCTAGAACAGAAAGTACAGCTTTAGAGGAAAGTTTAAAGGATAAGGCAAAAAAAGTGTTGGAAATACTAAAAAATGATCTGCCATTCAAAGATGAAGTGAAATTTTCAGAATCTAAAAAGGTTTTTAATAATAAAAAGGTTGAAGGACATAGTGCCATTATGCCAACTTATATGAGACCAAAAGGATTAACAAAGGATGAAATAACAGTTTATGATGCCATTAAGAATAGATTTATTTCTCAATTTATGCCTTCAGCTGAATTTGAAAATACAAAAATAGTAACTTCTGTTAAGGGAGATAATTATGAAAGACTATTTTCTACTAAAGGTAAAATACAAAAAGTAAAAGGGTGGCAAAAACTATATAAAGCTGATAAAAAAGACGAATTACTCCCACCTGTAGAAAAAGATGATGAAGTAAAAATGATAGAAATAAAAATGGCTACTAAAAAGACAAAACCGCCAGCACATCATACTGAAAAATCATTACTAAAAGCTATGGAAACCTGTGGTAGGGGTAAAAGTAATGATGAAGAGGAAGATGACTCTCAAATACTTTATGGATATTCAATAGGAACAGCGGCAACAAGAGCAGAAACTATTAATAAAATAAAATATGCTGGATATATAACTACAAAAGGAAAATCATTATTAATAACTGATAAAGGAATAAAGCTTATAGAAACTTTTCCAATAAAGGAACTAATGGATACAGATTATACTGGAAGACTGGAGAAGAAACTATTTGATATAGAAAAAGGTGATTTTAAGAAGATAGACTTCTTAAAAGAAATATTTAATTTTACTAGAAATGGTGTAAATAGAATAAAGAGAACGAGAGCAGAGATTATATGTGATACCAGAGAGGTAAAAAGCAATGATTGATATAAAGTTATTAACTTTTATAACAGTTGCAAAAACTAATAATTTTACAAGAGCTGCAAATATTTTAAATATAACGCAACCAGCTGTGTCGCAACATATTAAAGCTTTGGAAGAGTATTATAATGTAAAACTATTTTATAAAAAAGGCAATGGAAGGCAGCTAACAGATGAAGGAAAAATATTATTCAAATATGCTGTAGAGCTTAATAGATTAAGTAAAGTAGTAGAATCAGAATTGAAAAATAGAACTTCAGTGATTAGTCGATACTACGTAGGGGCAACGCTTACTGTAGGTGGTTATGTAATACCCAATATAATAGGAAAATATAGAAGTATGCACGAAAGTATTGATATTATTCTTTATGTAGAAAACACTGAATCTATAATGAAAAGACTTTTTAATGGAGACATTAGTTTAGGAATAGTTGAAGGTCCTTTTAATAAAACTAGAGTAAACTACACAAAATTTAAAGAGGATGAATTAGTTTTAGCTGTTTCTCCAAATCATCCACTTGCAAGGAAATGTAGTGTGACTCTAGATGAACTTCTTAGAGAAAAACTTATATTAAGAGAAAAAGGATCAGGTACTAGGAAAGTTTTTGAGGAGAAGTTATTAGAGGTAGGGTATAGTTTAGAGGATATTGATGTTTATATGGAAATAGGAAATATTACAGCATTAATATCTCTAGTGGAATCTAATTTAGGATGTACAATAATTTCTAAAGAAGCAATAAAGCAATCATTGAAAGAAAATACATTAAAAATAATTCCAATAGATAATTTTAGAATTTTAAGAGAGTTTAATTTTGTATATTTGAATGATACTGAACTGGATTTTGTAGATGAATTTATAAGATTTTGTATAAAAAGTTAGGCACGTGTCTCAATCTTTTACAAAAACTTTAAGGGTAACTAGATAAAATGAGTGATTGTTGATAAGTTATGCTTATATAAATATAAAATATTATAATTTTTAATTATGATTATCGGGTGATATAATTGTTCTTGTAAGACTTAAGAGGGAAGGATGATTATAAGTGAAAATTATAAAAAAATATTTTCCGGGCATTATTTTTGTATTAATTATTTCAGGTTTATCCATTTTCTTAAATAATATTATAGCTGAGTCTTTTAATATAAATTTAGAGGCTTTAACTATAGCTATTATTATAGGAATTATCTACAATAATACCATTGGAACAAGTGATGTTTTAAAGGATGGAGTAAAGTTTTCTTTGAAAAGACTCCTAAAGATTGGAATAGTTTTATTAGGGTTTAAGCTAAATATTTATTCTGTAATGAAACTTGGTCCCAAAATATTAGTTATGGTGATAATATATGTATCCCTTGCATTAGCACTGGCTATTTTATTAAGAAAAGTTTTTGGTGTTAATAAAAAATTAGCTACATTATTAGGTGTGGGGTCATGCATATGTGGGGCATCAGCTGTTGTTGCAATGGCACCTTGTATAAATGCTGACGATGATGATTCGGTAATAGCAGTTTCTATTGTGAGTTTTTTAGGTGCAATTGGAGTATTGGTTTATTCAGCAGTAGCTGCAAGTGGGCTAAGTATTACTGATGTGCAATATGGAGTATGGTCTGGTATTTCCCTGCATGGTGTTGCACACGCCATTGCTGCAGCATTCGCTCGAGGTGAGGTATCTGGAGAAATAGGAACTTTTGTTAAGATGACAAGAGTATTGATGCTTGTACCTGTTTCTATTATATTGGGATATATGTTCAATAGTGATAATGAGACAACATCTAAAAAAGCAAAATTTCCAATGTATGTTTTGTACTTTATTATAGCAGGGGTGATAAATTCTTTAGGAATAATACCAGTAGAAATAACTAAAATATTGACTAAAACAAGTTCAATATTTATACTAATGGCAATGACAGCTATGGGACTATCAGTTCATTTTAAAAGTTTAATAAATAAAGGAATGAAAGCATTTTTGTTAGGTACATTACTTTTTGTTACATTGTCTAGCTTAAGTTTATTGGTGATTTTCAACTTTATTTAGTCAGCAACTTTTTTGAAATAAAACAGAAACAAAAGAAATATAAGGGGGAGATTAAGATGGTAAAAGTAGTAGCAAAAAACTATGCAAAAAAAGATAAGGTAAAAGAAGTTATTGAATTATGCAGAGAATTAGTAAATGAGACAAGGAAAGAAGAAGGTTGTATAAAATATGAATTTTTCCAAGATGTAAATGAGCCAAGTATTTTAACGTTCATTGAAGAGTGGATTAGTGTAGAGGCATTAAAGAAACATATGAAATCAGAACATTTCACTAGAATAATACCTGAATTCGGAAAACTTATGGAAAAAGATGGAGATATAAACGTATATAAAAAAGTAATTTAGTTTTAAAGAGACGGTTCTTAAATTTTATTTAAATTTGAGAACCGTTCCCAAATTTGAGGTGATTATATGAGAATAGGTCAATTTGCACAAAAGAATAAAATAAGCATAGACACTGTTAGGCATTATATGGATTTAGGTTTAATAATAGCAGAAAAACAGGGGGGGCAATATTTTTTTGATACAAGATGTGAACAAGACTTAGAAGATATTTTTACTTTAAAGGGCATGGGGTTTACTTTACATGAAATCAAAAATATTTTTATTTATAGAAGACTTAGCAAGTCAACACCATACCAGAAAAACGAATACTATAAATCTTTTTTTACTGAAAAGTATCTTAAAATTGAAGAAGAGATTAATGAATTAAAAAACATTAAAGAACGATTGAAAAATAAAATTCAAGAACTATCTCTTAATGAAAATGAGAAAAATACAAAGTTGGGAGTAGATCTAAGTGCTTTAAATATTCTTAAATGTTTAAAGTGTGGTGAAAAGCTAACTCTTTCAGAAGGACAAATATTAGATAATTCAATTATTGATGGAAAGTTAAAATGTGATTGTGGTGAAGAATATAGTATTGAAGCAGGAATTCTAATAGTTAATAATACTCATAAACAATCACATTTTAAAATGGGGTTTGATTATATCAATGAGTATATCTCTGAAACTGATGTAGATTATTTGGATAATATTTACAAAAGTATAGAATGGATGAGTAAAAGAATAAGTGGTGAGTTTTATAAAAATAAAATTTTATTGGAATTAGGGTCAGGAAGTGGATTTAATTTAAGAAATCTTTATGATGAATTACCGCAAGAGTGTTTATATATAGCTGTAGATCATGATATAGGAAGACATAAATTTTTAAAAGCAATGCTTGAGAGTACTGGGCGTAAAAGTAATATATTATTTATATGTGCTGATTTTTTAGAAATACCTATAAATGATAAAAGCATAGATGTATTAATGGATTATTGGGGGACAAGTAATTACAGTTTTGATAATGAGGAATTTTTGTTGAATAAGATAGAACACTATTGTAAAGATAACTGTTCTTTACTAGCATCTTATGCTATATTCAAAAACTTTAGTGCTAACAGTATATTAGAAAATAAATATCGAAAAAATTATTCGTTACAGAATATTAAAAAAAATATAGAAAATCTTAAATTCAAAAAGATTGATGACAAAGCTTTGGATTATTTGGAACGTGGAGGAAAATACGAAAATTTCTTTGTGGAAGGGGAAAAAGTATATTCTTATATGTATTATGGTAAAAGGTAGGGTTAACCCTATCTTTTTTTTATTGAGTAGAAATAAAATATTAATATAACGGTTGCTATGGCCTAAGGACAATAACATAAAATGAAATTATGAATACTAATTAAACCCAATAATTAAAGGAGGAATTAATTTTATGGATAAGCTTAGAATAGGTCAATATAGTATAGAATATAAGAAAAATTTTAATAGAAGAGAAATTTCAAATTTTATATTAGCTATGTTAGGTGCTTTAGTATCATTATTTGGAACGTATATATATACCTTTGCAATTAGTTTATATGTTTTAAAAATTACAGGATCTGGCCTTAGCTTTGCTACCAATTTGGTGCTAGGAATAATACCTTTAATAATATTTAGTCCTATTGCAGGGGTTATGGCTGATAGATTTAGTAAAAAAGTTTTGGTAGTTCTAATGGATTTAATGAATGGTATATTGTTGATTGGACTCTTTTGCATTAGTTCAATTTATGGACTTAATTTAACTATGATTTATGTGACTACCTTTATAATGACTGTTTTTTCTACTATATTTAATATTAGCTTTGATGCAGCGATACCAAATTTGGTATCAGAAAAAAATCTTATGAAAATGAATTCAGCTAATAAAATTGTGGGTTCTGCAGCATCCATTTTAGGGCCAATGATTGGTGGTTTAGTTTATGGTTTTATTGATATTAGAGTATTCATAATAATTAATGGAATTTCCTTTGTTTTTTCTGGTATTTCAGAGTTGTTTATAGACTTTAAACTAAATTATATTAATGATAGAGAAAGAGAATCAAAAAAAGAGATTAGTTTTATAAAAGACATCAAAGAAGGATTTGGGTATATTAAAACTAAAAAAAATATTATTGGCTTTATAAATATTTTTATAGCACTTAATTTTTTCATAGCATATTCAATCTCAGTACCATTACCGTTTATAATAAATAATATATTAATGTTGGAAGCTGGGGATTACGGCATAATCCAAGGGGCTGTTTCTATTGGAATGATACTGGGTGCTTTAGTAATAAAAAGAGTAAGTGAAAAAGTGGAGCTTAATAATTTATTAGTATTGATGAGCATAGTGATAGCTTTATGTTTGATTCTAATTGGTATTCCAGTTATGCTCCTTCATAAAATAGTAGTTTATAATATAATATATGTGGTTTATTACTTTAGTATAATGTTGATTATAGGTGTTACTATTTCATTTGTTGATATTCCGATTTTTTATACACTGCAAAAAGAAATATCTGATGAATATAGAGGACGGGTTTTGAGTATTGGCTTAAGTTTTGCAAAAATCAGTCAACCGATAGGATTTATTATTTCTGGGTTTTTAATAAATAGAACTCCAGCTTATCTTTTACCCATGACAGGTGGAATTTTGTTGCTAGGCTTTAATGTAATGATTTTGAAGAGGTCGGTTCTCAAATTTATACAAAAATAATGAAATTGAGTAAAAAGAAACTATTAGAGATGATGAGCTCAAAAGAGCTATTCCTAATATAAGTCATAAAGTTTTGGCAAGTGAGCTACGAAACTTGGAAGAGGATGGTCTAATAATTAGAGAAGCTTACCCTACTATTCCACCAAAAGTAGAATATTCAACAAGCGGATTAGGTGAATCTTTAAGACCTATACTACAGCAAATGTGTGACTGGAGCAAAAAATATATGAAATAGGTAATGACTACAAAAATTTCAGAACCGTCCCCAATTATAATTCCCTGTGGTACAATAGTATATATAAAGATAAACTACTTTGTAAGTTTATCTTTATTAATTTTTAGTTGAAAGTTATAAGTAATGATTTTGAAAGGATTGTTTAGATGAGTAAAATATTAGTGCTAGCTGAGAAGCCTTCTGTTGGAAGAGAATTAGCTAGAGTTTTAAATTGTAATAAAAAAGGAAATGGTTATTTAGAGGGTTCAAAATATATAGTTACATGGGCACTAGGGCATTTAGTTACCTTAGCTGATCCTCAAGCTTATGATAAAAAATATGAAGCTTGGAAACTAGAAGATTTACCAATGCTTCCAAAGCATTTAAAGCTTGTTGTAATAAAACAAACTGGAAAGCAATTTACTAATGTAAAGAATCAAATGACTAGGAAAGATGTTAGTGAAATTGTTATTGCTACAGATGCTGGTAGAGAGGGAGAGCTTGTTGCAAGATGGATTATAGAAAAGGTTCATGTAAATAAGCCGATAAAACGTCTTTGGATATCTTCAGTTACAGATAAAGCAATAAAAGAAGGTTTTAATAAATTAAGAGATGGTAAACAATATGAGAACTTGTATGCTTCAGCAGTTGCAAGGGCAGAAGTTGATTGGGTTGTGGGTATAAATGCAACTCGTGCTCTAACTTGCAAATATAATTCTCAATTATCTTGTGGAAGAGTTCAAACACCAACCCTTGCAATGATTGCTAAAAGAGAAGAAGAAATTCAAAGGTTTAAACCTAAAAATTTCTATGGGCTCAATGCAGTTGCAAAAGGATTAAAGCTTACTTGGCAGGATAAAAATAGTAATGATATAAGAAGTTTTAATAAGAACAAAATAGATGATATTTATAAAAAATTGCAAAATAAAAATGCAGAAATAGTTGAAGTGTCAAAAAACTATAAGAAAAAATACTCTCCTCAGCTATATGATTTGACAGAGCTTCAAAGGGATGCAAATAAAATATTTGGGTTTTCTGCAAAAGAAACACTTTCTACAATGCAGAAATTATATGAGAGTCATAAAGTTTTAACTTACCCAAGAACAGATTCAAGATATATTACAGATGATATAGTGGATACATTGAAAGATAGAGTAATAGCAAGTAGATTTGGTAATTATTCCTCAATAGCATCAGAAATAATGAGAAGTCCAATAAAAGCTAATAAAGCATTTGTTGATAATAAGAAAGTCTCTGATCACCATGCTATTATTCCAACTGAACAGAATGTTAATTTTAGCGCATTTAATGATAAAGAAAGAAAAATATATGATTTAGTAGTAAAACGATTCTTTGCAGTACTATTGCCACCCTTTGAATATGAACAAACTACAATTAAAGCTAAAATTGATGATGAAACTTTCATTGCAAAAGGTAAAATTGTAAAAAAAGAAGGTTGGAAAAAAGTTCATAAAAACACTTCTAATGAGGATGAAACAAGTGATGATGTTAAGGATCAAACATTGCCCGATATCAATAAAGGTGACAAGTTAAATATATTAAATATTGTTAAAACTGAAGGAAAGACAAAACCACCAGCACAATTCAATGAAGCGACGCTATTATCAGCTATGGAGAATCCGGTAAAATATATGGCTGAAGAAAGTAAAGATTTGAAAAAAATTATTGGAGAAACAGGTGGTCTTGGAACAGTAGCTACAAGAGCCGATATAATCGAAAAGCTTTTAAATACTTTTTTAATAGAGAAAAAAGGCAAAGATTTATTTATTACATCAAAAGGAAAACAACTTTTAGAGCTTGTACCAGAAGAATTAAAATCTCCAGCTTTAACAGCAGAGTGGGAAAAGAAACTAGATTTAATTTCCAAAGGTAAAATAAATAAAAATGCTTTTATAAGCCAGATGAAAGGCTATTCAAAAACAGTAGTGCAAGAAATTAAAAATAGTGACAAAACATTCAGACATGATAATCTAACTAGAAATAAATGCCCAGAGTGTGGTAAATACATGTTAGAGGTTAATGGTAAACGTGGAAAAATGTTAATTTGCCAGGATAGAGAATGTGGTTATAGAAAAGGAGTTTCTAAAATTACTAATGCTAGATGTCCAAATTGTCATAAAAAGCTAGAACTTCGTGGTGAAGGAGAAGGTCAAATTTTTGCATGTAAGTGTGGATATAGAGAAAAGCTCTCAGCCTTTGAACAAAGAAAGAAAAAAGATAAGAATAAAGCATCAAAGAGAGATGTGGCAAATTATCTAAAGAATCAAAATAAAAAGAAGAAGGATGAGGAACCATTTAATAATCCTTTTGCTGAGGCATTGGCTAAGCTTAAGTTTGATGATAAATAGAGAGAATAACAATTAACAGTTAACAATTATGAATTATGGATAGTTTTGTTGTTGTAAAAGCTTAAATTGAAATAAAAGATTTTATAGTCACCTGCATGAAGATAAACTAATTTTTCGTAATGTTTATCTTTAATTGTGGGTGTTTTTTTATTGATATTAATTGGAAAGTTTATAAATGGTCTATATACTAACGATGTTATAATATAAATATATTAGAATATTTTGGTTGTACTATTAGTGAGCCGTCAATGAAGTATAAAGAGAGTTATTTGTATTAGATTAGGGGTAAATATATTGAAAACTGGAATTTGTTATTTTAGTGCTACAGGAAATAGCTTTGATTTAGCAAATAAATTAAAAGGATATATAAACAATTCAGGGTTATTCTATATACCAAATTTAGACATAGATGTACTTGAAAAATTTGAAAGAATAATTTTAGTTTCTCCTATTTATCTTTTTGGTACGCCTATTCCAGTAAAAGAATTTATAAAAAAATTATCGATATTTAAAGATAAGGATTACTATGCAGTATTAAACTATGGTGGATTTTCTGGTAATGCAATTGGATACTTCGGGGCAGAGTTTGAAAAGAATTCCTTGAATTTAAAAGATGCATTTAAGGTTAAAATGCCTGAAAATTTTACTATAATTAACTTGACACCAACGGTTCCTAGTCGTTATATTCAGCGCACTTTGAAAGCTGCTGACAAAAAAATAGAGAACATTGCAGAAAAAATCAATGCAAATTCTCAAAGAAAAATTCAATCAAATATATTTAGCTTTTGTAATAATATTCACGAAAAAGGAGAAGCAAAATGGAATAGTATGTCAAGAGATTTCACTATATCCAAAAGCTGTAATCAATGTGGATTATGTATGGAAATATGTCCTGAAAAAAACATAAAAATTGAGAATTCTAAAATTGTTTTCCTAGATAGGTGTGTTTCATGTTTAGCTTGTTACCATCGTTGTCCCCAAAATGCAATTAATTACAAAAACAAAACCATTGGAAAAAAACGTTATCAAAATCCAAATGTTAATTTTAAAAATATGCGATGATTTAGATAGATAAGTATAAATTTTGTTACAGAGCCAACACACATTTAAAAAGGTAGCACATTCATGCGCAGATTCTGAAAGTAATTATTTTGAAGTAACTAAAGGAGACTTTTAAAATGAGTAAGATAGAAAAAGCACAACTTTCATTAAAAGAAAATAATTTCAAAAGATTAGGGAAGTTGTCCTGTATTATTGCTTCTGTATTAACGATAGTTATAGGCATTTCTCACTTTTTTGTTCCCTTTATTTTTCCTTGGGAATCTTTTATTAAAGAATTATATCCACCGATAAAATGGGCACTATTTGCAATGAATTATTTTTTTAGTCTGTTACTTCTTTTGGGGGGTATCTTAACGCTTGTTGCTGAATTTAAATGGGGAATGGTAAAAGGAATAAGAAAGTGTATTTTAGGTGGTATGGGATTATTTTGGTTAGCAGGTAGTATTTATGAGGTTATTTATCCATTTCCTATAATGGAGGCTAGATGGGTTTTACCAGGAGTCGCATTGGTTATTTTTTCCCTATATGGCATAAGTCTAATAAGTATAAAGAAATAATATTATTTATATAAAGTAAGGGGTCAATTATTTTAATCACCTGCACAATAGTGGGTGATTTTTATTTACTAATTATCAGATACTTATATAGCTTAGAAATTACTGGTGTGATAATATGAATATATTAGTATATTTTGGATAGTGATAAATATTAGGGTTAATAAAATAATTTAGCAAATAGGTGGGAGTTTTTATGATAGAACAAACATTTGATCAATATATTAGAGAAGTTGAGGTATTAAAATCTATAATGCCGTCATTTAAAGGATATCCTTTTAATTTACTTTCGGTAGAGAAATTATCAAAATTAAAATTACATCCCAATGTAACATTTCTTGTCGGTGAGAATGGTAGTGGTAAATCCACATTACTAGAAGCAATATCAATTGCATATGGTTTTAATCCTGAAGGAGGGTCTAAAAACTTTAATTTTGGCACTAAGGAAACACATTCTAGTTTATATGAGTATTTAAGGATTATAAAAGGTGTTAAAAAACCTCGGGATGGATTTTTCTTAAGAGCGGAAAGCTTTTATAATGTTGCAACAAATATTGATGGACTAGGACCAGAGCTTTTGGATTCATATGGTGGAAAGTCTTTGCACGATCAATCCCATGGAGAATCATTTATGTCTTTAGTTTTAAATAGATTTAGAGGAAGAGGCTTATATATTTTAGATGAACCTGAAGCAGCATTATCTCCAACGAGGCAATTAGCACTTATTTCAAGAATACATCAATTAGTTCAAGATGATTCTCAATTAATTATTGCCACACATTCACCAATAATTTTGGCATATCCCAATGCTGTAATTTATGATGTGGATAATGGATATAAAGAAACCAAATATACGGAAACAGATCACTATAGAATTAGCAAAGAGTTTTTAAATAATACGTCTAAAATTTTAGATATATTGCTAAAAGAGTAGAAGTGAGATTAAATTTAGTTGAAATTGATTTTTTAGACGACCCTTAAATGGAGGAATAAAAATGAAAAAATTAGAAATCGGAGATTGTATTGGAATATTTTCACCATCTTCGCCTATAACATACACGATGCCAAAAAGGTTTGAGAGGGCAAAGACTTTTTTAGAAGCTAAAGGTTTTAAGATAATTGAAGGATCATTGACTGGAAAGTGTGATTATTATAGGTCAGGGACTATAAAAAAAAGAGTTGAAGAACTAAATGATTTAATTAGAAACCCTGAAGTAAAATGTATTATGTCTACAATTGGAGGAACGAATTCTAATTCCATTCTTCCATACATAGATTACGAGGCATTTAGGAAAAATCCTAAAATAATTATTGGCTATTCAGATATTACTGCGATTCTACTTGCAATATACGCAAAAACAGGTATATCTACTTTTTATGGACCAGCATTAGTTGCTTCTTTTGGTGAATTTCCTTCATTTGTAGATTATACATATGATTATTTTAAAGATATAGTAATTGAGGATACTCCTATACCCTATGAAATTCCAATGCCCGATTTTGGACAGATGAATATATAAACTGGGCAGAGCAGGATAGAGAAAAAGAGAGGAATAAAAATCAATGGATTACTGTTTATGAAGGAACAGTAAGTGGAAGATTAATGGGAGGAAATCTAAATACTATGCAGGGGATATGGGGAAGCGAATATATGCCTGAAATAAAGAAAGGCGATATACTCTTTATTGAAGATTCTTTAAAGGATGCTGCAACAATTGAAAAAAGCTTTTCTCTACTTAAATTGAATGGTGTTTTTGACAAAGTTTCAGGTATTATTCTCGGAAAACACGAACTTTTTAATGACATGAAAACAGGCAGAAAACCTTATGAAATTTTGTTGGAAGTTTTGGGAGAAAGAAAAATTCCATTTGTAGCAGATTTTGATTGCTGTCATACACATCCAATGTTGACATTGCCAATAGGTGCTGAGGTTGAGCTGGATGCTACTAATAGAAAAATAAGTATGATTTCAGAATTTTTTAGGTAATATCAATATTTAAGGGGGATATTATGATAACAAGGTGTAGACTAATAATTTTAGTTCTATTAATAGCATTATCATTAAGTGGTTGTAATGTATCATTTCGAGTAGGGGTTATAAAACGTGAGAGTGAAGATGTAAATGAAAAACTACATACTGTACAAACATCAGGAATTGAAGAAGAGTTAGATTTACTTATAGAAGATTTTAAGAAGTTAAAAGAGGTATCAGAAGTACAAAAGTTAATAGATGATTATATAGATAAAAGTAAACTAGATATTATTTCTATTTATTATGGGGATAACAATGGAAAATTTTACATTAGCCCTAATGTAGAGTTATCAAGTGATTATAATTTTACTGAACGTCCACCATATAGAGATGCTGTTGAGGAAGGAAAATATATGCCAGATTCATATATGGATTTCACTACAAATAAGTATATTCAAACTATAACAAAACCAGTTATAGTTGAAGGTAATATTATTGGAGTTGCGGGGATAGATGTATATACTGAAGAATGATTTAGTATAAATCAGTAAACTGAGGTAGATTATGTAGAGGTGGAGGAAATAAATAATGAATACTGTAGAAAAAAAAAAGGTTGATACTTTCGTTAAAAATTATTTTAAGAGTCTACGCATTAAACAATTTTTGATTTTGGGATTTATTTGGATTATTATGACATACTTAACAAGAGGAAAAGAAGCAGTTGTAGTGAGTATATTAATTGTAATAATAGTAAGCATTTTTGCTTTTTTTATATTTCCAGATTATCTTCAAAAGGAAACAGAGAGAGCAATTGAAAAATATTATAATAATACTTCAAAATACGATGATAAGTTAGTAGTGATTTGTAATTTGAAAAAGTTTGGTGGACCTACATTTGGTACTTTACATATTGATGAAAAAACAATAGAGTTTAATCCTTTTAAGGAGAATCTTCAAAATGAGAGATTTTTAGTTCAAGAAGCAGCGGTGAAGAATATTCAGATATCACTTTTGGATATTAAAAGGTCTGTATTTAATAGAATATTTTTTAAGGAACTACATAAAGGAATAAGTATTTCTTGTGATGAGGTAAATGTATTGTTGCAAACACCACAACCAGAAAAAACTATTGAGAAGATTAAAAAAAGGGGCTACTAATGAATTATCTTTTAGGAGATTTTTATAAAAACTACTTAGATGGTGTAATAATGTGAGGTTAGATGAAAGGAGAAACATTTACGTTGGAACCTATTATAATATCTTTTGCAATAGTATTAGCTACTCCAATAGGATTAGCTATCCTATCAAAAAAGAAGAAATTACAAAAGGGTATGATACATAACATTGAAATAATAGGTATATATATACCGACAAGTTTTATTGTTATTTATTATTCATATATAGCTACAGATATTTTAAAAGATAGTGTTATAGTAGTTAGTCTTATTATTTTTGGATTAGTTATAATATTTATTGAGAATAAATATGCAAAAACATATAAATACAATTGGTTAATTTCACCCTGTTCTATTATTTTAATTTTCTTAGTGTATGTAAAATTGAACAGTTATACACTTAATGAATACAATACTGTACTAATTAGTAGTGTTATAGGGTCAATGACTAGTGTTAATTTAAAAATAAAATTGAATCGTAAGAAATTAAGAGTGAGTACAATAGTAACAACCATTTTAGTATTAATTCTTTCATCAAGTTATGATGAAGAAATTAAAAGAGAAAGTAAACCAATAAGGTACGCAATTGAGTATGCACTGGATAAAGGATACGAAATAAATAGTGATGACATTATACACGTATCAAGTAGAGTAAACTCAAGATTAAAACCAATAGAAATATATATTATTAGCACAAATAAAAATACAGACAAACTTATAATACTTGAGATGAAGTATTATAAAGGGGAAATAGGTGAGTTTCAAGTTAAAGGAGGGAAGATTTAGGAATGTTAAAGTGGTTTTAGATATATAGATAGTGTTAATTCTAATTACTGGAATAATTATTCCTATAGAGGAAATTTATTTCAGAGGATTTTTATTTATCTAGTGTTTTAAATGAATGATAGATATAGGAGGCGTTTAATGGTGAATGTTAAGAAATTTTGGAACAAAACATCTAAAAACTATGATTCTATGGTAAATTTAAAATATGCTGAAGCATATAACAAAACTATTAAAATCACAAAGAAATATTTAAAAAACACCGATATTGTCTTAGACTATGCATGTGGAACAGGAATAACTACAATAGAAATATCTAGAAATGTTAAAAAAATAAGTGCTATCGATATATCAGAAAATATGATTAGCGTTGCAAGAAAAAAAACTGAAGAAGAAGGTATTACTAATGTTGAATTCAATATTGCGGATATTTATGATGAAAAATTAAAGAAAGGTTCTTTTGATGTTATAATGGCTTTTAATATACTTTATTTTATCAAGGATATTGATAATGTACTCGCTCGTATAAATGAATTGTTAAAACCTGGTGGAACATTTATATCAGTTACAGATTGTCTTGGGGAAAAGAAGACTTTTTTAACAAGTGCACAATATTTATTAAGTAAATTAGGAGTTATACCATATATAAGAAGATTCAAAGTGTCTGAATTAAGGGAAACAGTCGAAGAAGGTGATTTTTCTATTATTGAAGCTTTTAATTTATATGATTGTCCACCAAATTATTATATAGCAGCAAGAAAAAAATAAAAACTAACAATAAAGATTAGAATTTAACTTAAGAGGAGGATTTTTATGAATGGAATGACATATACAAATTTAATAAATAAAACTATAGAGTTATATTTACAAAAGGATTATTTAAATGCATATAAGTTTATTACAGAAAATGCTGATAAAGTAAAAGGAATTAAAGCGCAAATATATAACTTTAGATACTCTATAGCAAGCAAAGCTGGTTTGAGTGAATTAGCAATGAAAATAATGAGAGAAGCAATCGTTGAAAAAGGGTATTGGTATTCATATGAGTATTTAATGGGTGATGACGATTTAAAACCACTATATGATTATAACGATTTTGATAAGTTAGCTAATATATGTAAAGAAAGAGAAATTGAAGCACAAAAGAATTCTAAGCCTGGTTTGAAAGTATTAATGGGTAATAACTCAGCTGTTAATGAAAAGTATCCTTTGATAATTGCGCTACATGGAAACGAAGAGAACATATTAATAACTGAAGATTATTGGAGTTCATGTGTGAAGAATAGCATATTAGCATTACCGCAATCCTCTGATATTCAATTTTATGATGGATATTACTGGAATGATGTAAAAAAAGGAACTGAAGAATTAAAAGAACACTATAAAGAGATTCTAGGAAATTATAATATAGATTCAGAAAATATCATTATAGGTGGATTTTCGGCAGGAGCTAGAGTATCATTATATGCTACGTTGAATGGTTCTATAAGAGTAAAAGGATTGATACTAGTAGGGCCATGGTTACCAGAAATTCAAGAGTGGGAAGAACTATTGGATGGATTAAAATCACAGGGGGTTAAATGTTATATTATCTGTGGTGATAAAGATGAAGACTGCTATGATGGCTCTAAGAAATTTGTTGATATGTTGAATCAAAGGCAAATACCTAACATATTTAAAGTAGTTAAAGATTTAGATCATGATTATCCAGCAAATTTTAATAAAGAATTAGAAGAAGCAATTAATTATATACTTGTTCTTTAAAGGAGAAAAACATATGGAAATAAAAAATCAAAAAGATTACTTTAATGACCAGTACAAGAATTGGTTAAATACAGTTGATGAAAATAAGATAAAAATCATGGATAAATCTATTAAACAGTTGAATATAAACAAAAATCACAAAGTTCTTGATGTAGCTTGTGGTACAGGAGTATTATATCCATTGTTAATGAATATTCCAGTGAAAAAGTATACGGGGCTTGATATTTCTGAAAAAATGTTAGAGGAATTTTCTAAAGAATATAATGATGCTGAAACAAAATTGGGTGATTTTGATAAGCAAATTAAACTAGAAGAAATGTATGATATTATAATTATTTTTAACAGTATTCCTCATTTTGAAAACTTAGATGTTGTTTTCGAAAACTCAAGAAATAACTTAAAACAAGATGGTAAACTATCAATAGTTCATGGTAGAACACGAAGGGGATTGACTGAACATCATAATAAAATTGGTTATAATCTTGGTAGAGATGCTATTCCCAAAGATGATGTTTTAGAAAAACTTTGTAATGATTATGGGTTTGAAATTGAAGAGATTATGGATGAGGAATTCTTTTTTTTTAGTTGTAGAAAACTAATTAGTGATTGAATATTATAAATTTCAATGATTAATGAACAAAAGTTAGGAGATAAGTGGAAAAATGATATCGAATATTTATTATAAGAAAAAGTTGGGAATTCCATGGATTTCAATGATTTTAGTATTAACTTGCTTTACTGTTTGGATTGCAACATCAGTAGATAACAATCTGTATTATGTTTTTGTAACAGCGTCTAAACCAAAATATTTTTGGCAGTATTTTTCTGGTACTTTTCAGCATACTTTATACCCGCGATGGTTTTTTTATGTCCATTTTTTAAGCAATATGTCTGTTATTTTGCTATTTGGAACAATTATTGAAAGGATTATAGGGTCAAAAAAGTATTTATTATTAAGTTTTGTATCAGGGAGTTTAGTGTTAATAACATATTATATTATTTTTGGGGACAAACTAAATTCTACCTTAGTGGGTATATCCGGGGTAGTTTGGTCATATGGTCCTGTTGTATTTTATATACTAATTCAAATATATAAACAAAATAAACAACAGGTAATACATGATAAATTATTTTATCTTATGATTGTTGAATTATTTTTTATCTGGATATTTATAACTGCATTAAGTTCTATATATACAGTTATTTGGCATTTAGTTGCAACTATTGTTGGTATAGTATTTACCATAATTTTAAAAGAAGATATTAGAGCAAGAATTACTGAAATTATAGAAAAAAATATACCGAACAAAAGATGTGGTTTTAGAAATAATAAAAGAATTATTTCTTTGGTAGGATTAATACCGCTAGGTGTAATTCTGATTATTATTACTTATTTAGGAACAGGGTTAGATAAAATGTTTGTAGATACTGTAAGTATATCACCTTGTAGCACAATAGAAGAAATAAATAATAACCAATCAATGATTGAAATAGAATTTGAAGAAGCCTTTTCAAAAGAAGGAATAACATCAATTGGATCAAGTTTTCATTCATCCACAAATAGTGGGATAAAATTTGAATTATTATATTCTGAGGATAGAAAAAAAGCAATGATTGTTTTTAATGATGAATTACCTAATGATTTTAGTGGAGAAATTCGATTTATTAATGGAAAATTCCAAAACAACAAGAGGTTAAAACAATTTAAAATTAAATTTGACTAGGTTGATATCATAAAAAAGGCTATATTATAGAAAATAAAAAAGTATATTTTTAAGAGAGGTTTTATAGATGTATAACGAAGAAAGATTAATAGAAGTAAAGGAAAAAATGGACACAACAAATTTTTCAGGAGTTGTCTCTATTAAAGTAGAAGATAAAATAGTATTAGAAGAAGCTAGAGGATATTTAGAAAGAGCTAATGAAATCCCTAATAAAGCTACTACTATATTTGGTATTGCATCTGGAGCAAAGTTATTTACTTCGCTTGGAATAATGCGTTTAGTAGAAAAGGAAATGATCAAATTAGATGATTTAGCTTTTGAATATGTACCATTTAATTATCCAACTTACGATAAAACAGTAACCATCAAACAATTACTAACTCACACTTCAGGAATACCTGATTATTTTGATGAAGAATTTATTGCGGATTTTGATAATTTTAGAGTAAGTGTTCCGTGGAACGATTTACTAAAGCCTTCAGAGTATCTTGAAATAATGCCGCATAGAGAAATGAAATTTACACCTGGTACAAAATTTTCATATAACAACAGTGCCTTTGTTTTTCTAGCTGTAATAATTGAAAAATTAACAGGGGATTATCATGAGTGGATTAAAAAAGAAGTATTAGAGCGTGCAGATATGAAAGATTCTGGGTTCTTTATGCTTGATCGACTACCCTCAAATTGTGCAAATGGGTACGTAGAATTAGAAAACGGTAAATGGAGAACAAATATATATAATCTACCTATAATTGGTGGTGGAGATGGTGGGATCTTTACTACAGCAAATGATCTTATTAAGTTCTGGGAGAATTTAATGGATGGAAATATTATAGATAAAGATCTACTTGAACAATTACTTACACCTCATGTAAAAGAAGAAAAGTTTGGATATGGTCTAGGAGTATGGTTAGCTAAAGAAGGTGAAGATTTTGTTCCATATATTATGGGAGAAGATGCTGGAGTATCATTTAAATCTTATCATAATTCGAAAAAAAATATTACATATAGTGTACTATCAAATACAATTGATGGAGCGTGGGAGATTACGCCTTTACTAAAATAAACGTTTAACTATAACCTTTCACTTTTATATTTAGCTTTTTATATGAGCGGAAAGTTAATTCTTGAAATATTTATGAGGAGGATTTACATGAGCAAATTTCATTTAATAAGTGGAAGTATAGAGCTATTGGATTCTGTAGAACCACTATGGAAAAAGTTAAATAAGTATCATGAGATTAATTCAAATCATTTTACTGAGAAGTTTAAAAGTTTTACATTTGATGTTAGAAAGAATAAGTTTATTGATGATAAAAACTTAAAAGTTAAAATTGATTTATTAAAGGATAATGAAAAGGACATAATTATAGGATATTGTATCAGCACAATAAATAAAGAACTATTAGGTGAAATTGACTCACTTTTCATTGAAAAAGATTATCGTAAATATGGTTTAGGAGACAGATTGATGAAAAGAGCAATAGAATGGTTGAACAACTATGGTGTAAAAAAGAAAATTATTGGTGTAGCTGAAGGAAATGAAAATGTTCTTGAATTTTATAAAAAATATGGATTCTTTAAAAAAGTTGTTATATTAGAGGAAATATAAGCAAATTAAATAAGTGATAAGTGACAAATTACAAGTGACAAGTCAAGAATATCTTCCTAAACTTGTAACTTATCACTTGAAACTTGTCACTAAAGACAGGGGTGATTGAACTGAGAGATATAATATTAGAAAAGCTAAATGAAATTGAAGAAAATTACGGAGTTAAAATCTTATATGCAATAGAGTCTGGCAGTAGAGCTTGGGGATTTGAATCATCAGATAGTGACTATGATGTTAGATTTATATATATTCATAAACCTGAGTGGTACTTATCCATTCTTGATAAAAGAGATGTTATTGAATTACCCATCAATGATTTACTAGATATAAGTGGTTGGGATATTAGAAAAGCTCTAGTATTATTTAGAAAATCAAATCCATCACTTCTCGAATGGCTTGGATCACCTATAATGTATAAGCAAGATGATAAATTTGTAGAAAAAATGAGAGAGCTAGTAAATGAGTATTTTTCATCAAAGAAATGTATTTATCATTATATGCATATGGCAGTGAGGAATTATAGAGAGTATCTACAAAAAGATATTATTAAAATAAAGAAATACTTTTATGTATTGCGTCCAGTAATGGCTTGTATGTGGGTTGAAAAGTATGGAACACAGCCTCCAACAGTTTTTCAAGAGTTAATGAATTCTTTAAATCTTAATGAGGAACTAATAAGAGAAATAAATACTTTGCTTATACGTAAAAAACAAGGTGAAGAAATGAATGAAGAGAAACAAAATGGAATAATTAATGAGTTTCTGGAAGATAGATTGAATTATTTTGATGAGTATGTAAAGAATATTCATTCAGAAAAAAATAGTGATATTGATGTTTTAGATGAGTTGTTTAGAGAAATTTTAAAAGAGGCCTGGTATTAAGGGGTACTTAAATGTGGACATTTTACTTAAATCAAATCAAGGAAGAGTATGATAGTATGAAGTTACTAGCAATATTAGGATGTTCAAAAAATGGAAATACAACTGAAATAGTTAAGTATTTTGAAAAAAGGCTTTTAGAAAATATTGAATTTGAATACCTATATTTATCAGACTATAAAATTGATTTTTGTACAGGCTGCCATAATTGTATTTTTACTGGAGAAAAATATTGCCCACATTATTTAGATGTAAGAAAAATTGAAGAGAAAATATTGAACTCTGATGGATTAATATTAGCATCTCCTGGATATATGTTTAGTGTAACTGGAATAATGAAAAATTAAAACCAAAATTTGGTGATATAATAATTTTTCATGTTTTTAGATCGCTTTGTAAGATAGCTCCTAATATATTAAGAGCCGATATAACATATTTTAAAGAAAAAAATGCATATGATAAAAGTACTAAATGGTATGTTCCAGCAAAAATACCTTTTATAAAACATTATTTTGCTAATTTAATGGTAAAAAAAATAGAGAAAGAAGTGTCTAAAATGGTTGATATAGAGGAGCTTGAAAAGGTAGATAAGAGATATATAACTCGTTTATAGTAATCGACTAATAGATTTTTTGTGTCTAATAATTATAAGTGTAACAATTAAATAATTTAATAAGGATAATAGTGTAGTTGAAATTTGGGAGGTTATTTATATGTGTTTATCTAAATTACCCAATATAGGTAAGGAATTAGAAAGATTATTAAATGAGGTTGGAATCACAAGTGAGGACGAATTAAAACGAGTAGGTAGCATTGAGGCAACTGCTAGACTTAATGCTATAGGAGAAGCATGTACTAATAAGTTATATGCTATAGAAGGAGCCATAAAAGAAACAAGATGGCATCAACTTCCAAAAGAATATAGAGAACTCTTAAAGAAAGAGTACTTAGAACGAATAGAATAGAAAATAACAGGTATATAAAATCTAACTAGATAAACTTTAATTTATGTTATATCATAATATGATAGATAACTGATCATATTTTAAAAAATCAAATAACTAAAAAGGGGAGAAAAAGATGTTTAAATACATAGTTAATGAAGATATAGAGCTAAGATTACTACAAATCAAAGATTCAGAAGAACTATTTCAATTAATGGATTCTTGTAGAGAACATTTAAGAGAGTGGCTTCCTTGGGTTGATGCATCAAAGAGTTCAGAAGATACGAAAGTATTTATTCAAAGTACTATGGATCAATTTGCATCAAATAATGGTTTTCAAGCTGGAATATGGTGTAAGGGTCAAATTGCAGGTGTTATTGGGTACCACGGAATGAATTTAGCGAATAAATCAACTTCAATTGGATATTGGCTTAGTGAAAAATTCGTAGGGAAAGGTATTATGACAAAAGCTTGTAAAGTACTTGTTGATTATGCTATTACAGATTTAAATCTTAATAGAGTTGAAATAAGATGTGCAGAAAACAACTATAAGAGCAGAGCTATTCCTGAGAGATTAGGATTTACAAATGAAGGGATGATCAGAGAGGCAGAATGGCTGTATGACCATTATGTTAATCATATTGTGTATGGAATATTAGCAAGTGATTGGAATTTATAGTAGAGGAGTGTTACTATGGCTTTATTTGGACCATCTAAAAAAGAAATTTGGAAGGAATTATCAGAAAGAATTAATGCTAACTATATTGAAGGTAGTGTACTTAAAAAATCACGAGTAGAGTATTCACATAAAAGTTGGACTATTTATTTAGATACTCATACTGTTTCATCAGGTAAAAGCAGTACTACCTATACTAGAATGAGAGCTCCATTTATTAACAATAATAAGTTCTGTTTCAAAATTAACAAGAAAGGTCTTTTATCGGGTATAGGAAAAGCTTTTGGTATGCAAAATATTGAAAGCGGATATGATTCTTTTGATAAAGATTTCATAATTAAAGGTAATGACGAGTTAGTTGTTAAGGATTTACTCCAAGATAAGAATATTAGAAATTTAATGCAAAATCAGCCGAAAATGAATCTCCAGATAAAAGATAGCCAGGGCGTATTAGGTCCAAGCTTCAATGAGAATGAAAGTGAATTATATTTTAAAGTTGTAGGAGTAATTAAAGATATAGATAGATTAAAAAGTTTATTCCAGCTCTTTATAAAAATTCTTGATAATTTTGAATTAAAAGGTATTACTTTGAATCATGCCCCAGAAGTGAAATTGTATAAAGATTAAAATTAATAACACAAAATATTTATTAGAGCATAAGAAATGGAGAAGAATAACATATGCCGTAGTTGCAAATATAGTAAGTTTTGCATTGGGAGTTGATATAATGATAGCTACATAAACCCAGTGCTTATAAATAACTTGAATTGGGATTAGTAATGAAAATTTCTCTGATTAGCGGGTCACCACGAAAAAAAGGTAACACGGAAATATTGTTAAGCTACTGTAAGGACAAGTTAGAAGAAGAAGGGTTAACAACTGAGTCAATCAATTTAGCATGTGAAAAGTTGAACCATTGCTTAGGATGTAATAAATGTACTGGACAGAATAAATGTATTCAGAATGATGATTTTAATAAGGTATATAATAAAGTATTACAAAGTAAGGGGTTAATTCTAGCAAGTCCGGTTTACGTTGGAATGCCAACATCACTTATGATGGCATTTATTCAAAGAGCTACTATGGTATCATTTAATAATGAGAGAACATTAATAGGAAAAATAGGCGGAGCAATAGCTATAGGTGGAGAAGCAGGACAGCTAGCTACTATAAAGGATATGACTCAATTTTATCTTGTAAATGAGATGATTGTAGTTGGTTCAGAATATTGGAATATTGGTGTAGCATCAAAAAAAGGAGATATAAAAATTGATACTAGAGGTAAAGAATATGTAGAGTCTTTTGTGAAAAATGTGAGTAGTATTATAAATAAACTGGAGGGTTAGTATGAAGAAAGGTAATATATTATATGTGAGAACTGATTATAAAATTGATGGAGCAAAAGTAACAAAATTAGATTTTGAAGATCATTTAAAGTATCTTGAAGATATAGCAAAAGAAAGATTTTTTATGGGTGGAGGCTTCACTAAAAAACTGGGTGGTATGATTGTTTTTGAAGCAAATAATATAGAAGAGGCAGAAAAAATATCAAATGGAGACCCTCTTATTTCAAGAAAGCTATATAGATATGAATTAGTAGAATGGGAAATGGTTATTTTATCTGAAGATTTATAAGGATGATTCATAATAAACTTATTGCCATTTTGGTATAAAGTATATATAATAAGTACAAGAATAGAATTAGTCCTAGAAATATAGGCATTTGAGGTGCAGAAATGAAAACACATAATCCTTTTTATGAATTTTCGTCAACAACAAAGAAATTATATAGTCTTATTCAGAAGAATGGACCGTTTACTAAAGGAGAAATTCTAGACAAGACTGGTTTAAAATTAACTACTGTAAATAGAGCAATCAAACCATTATTAGATTATAACTTAATTCAAGAAGTTGGAATCGCTGAATCTAGTGGCGGTAGGAAGCCGTTAATTTTTGGGATAAATACTAAAGGAAATTATGTGATAGGAATAGATTTATCAAGGACATATATTCAAGTAGTAATAACCGACTTTAAAATGAATGTTATCGGCAAAAGAAGTAAAGATATGACTGAAGATTTTAGTCCAGATATGGTTATTAATTATATAGGAAAAATGTTAAATGAATTAAAAAGCCAATATAATATTAAATGTACTGAGATAATAGGAGCTGGCGTTGGAACTGTAGGGCCTTTAGATAAAGAAAAAGGAATAATGATAAATCCTAAAAAGTTTCCATCTTTAGGTTGGGAAGGTTTAAATATTAAAGAACTATTGCAAAATGAATTAGGACTACCTGTAGTAGTAGATAATGGTGCAAATTCAGCAGTTTTTGCTGAACAATACTATGGGGTTGGAAAGGGATTCAATGGAATAGCTTATTTCAACTGTGGTATAGGTATTAGAACAGGGGTTGTTGCTTCAAATAAAATTATAAGAACCCATTTAAATTATGAAGACACTTTTGCCCATATGGTAGTAGACATGGATGGGGAAAAATGCTCTTGTGGAAAATATGGTTGTGTTGAAGCTTATGCAACAATAGCGGCAATTTTTAAAAAATTTATAAAAGAAGTTAAAAAAGGTAAAAAAACAAATATAAATACTGAAGTAGATGAAATTACATATAAAGATATTTGTAATGCAGCTGAAAATGGAGATGAATTATCTAGAGAGATTTTACGAGATGCAGCTACCGTTTTTGGTATAGGTTTAGCAAATTATATCAATATATTGAGTCCAGAAATAGTTATATTAAGTGGGCCATTGATACAATATTCTAATTATTTTTATCAAATTTGTGTAGAAAATGCTGAATCAAATTATACATTAACTCAAAATAATAAAATATTATTTAGCAAACAAGGAAAGTATAAACAGGATGCAATTTCTGTTGGTGCAGCAGCAACAATGATTGAAGAGATTCTAAATTAGCTTTATAAGCTATTTTTAGATATAGACTTTTAACCGTATTGGTTAAAACTATAAAAATTAATCATTTCATAGTTTTTTATTAATAAAAATGTTGAACAAACTTTTGACCAAAATGGAATAAAGATAAAGGAGGATATTACAATATGGAAAATGCTATAATGAAAATTATAAAAGAAGAGCGTGAAGTAAAGGTGTATGATTTTCCAAAAGAAGATTTAATATTAAGAGATTTTCTTGCGTTAGATCGTACTATTTTAGCAAATGAAAGAACTTTTTTAGCTTGGTTTAGAACTGCATTAAGCTTAATTGCAATAGGCTTAACACTTATTAAATTTAGTGATGATAGAATGTTTTTTATTGGTGGATTTATTCTATTGATTGTAGGTTTGCTTGCGGGTATAGTTGGAATAAGAAGGTATTTTAGAATGCGTAAAAGATTATCTGGAATAAAATTTTAAAATATTACGAAAGATTAGCAAACAATGATATAATTGCATTGAAATGATTTTTTTATAAAGTAATTTTATGAGAAGGTAAATAAGACAATGTCAGGAAAACAAAAGAAACTTAAGTTTATTGTTGTTGTAATTGTATGTATTTCATTAGGAATAGGATTTGTAATAAAAAATATTCAAGAATTTAGGTTATTAAAATCAAAAACAGAATCATTAAATGGAAATCATCAGGAAATTTATAAATATGAAAAAGCAAAAGTTACTCTTAAAGTAAAGTTAGAAAATGAATATAATAAAAAAGAATTAGTATCTTTATATAGTAGAAAAAGTATAGAAGAAATTTTAACAAAATTAATACCTAGTAAACAAAATATACTTCCTATTCTGGGAACATCTGAAAAGCTTAGTAGTAAGCAGAAAACAAATATGAGCCAGTGGAGAGATGACATTGTAAAGTTTGCACAAAAGAATCGTAAAGATGTGTTTATAAGTGGATCAAATAAAAAAAAGATAGCTTTAACTTTTGATGATGGTCCGGATAATATAATAACACCTATGATTATAGGTATTTTAAAAGACAATAATATAAAAGGAAACTTCTTTTTCCTTGGAGAAAAGATAGAGAGGTATCCTGAAGTAGTTAAACAAGCATATGAAAATGGGAATATTATTGCAAGTCACGGTTATTATCATAATGAGCTTACTAAGTATGATAATGATAAAATAAATGAGGAAATGCAAAGAACAACAACCTTGATTAAAGAAATAATTGGTAAGAAGCCTCTGTTTATTCGTCCAGCTTATGGAGATATAAATGATAGAGTTTTATCCGTTTTGAATAAAAATCAAGTTAAGACAATTCTATGGTCATTAGATGCTCTAGATTGGTCTTTAAGAGAAAGGGACGCAATTATTAAAAATGTAATAGATAATGTTAGAAATGGTGATATTATATTATTACATTCAAATGCAGATAAAATTGAAACTGCAAAAGCACTAGAGACAATCATTTTAGAATTAAAAAGTAAAAACTATGAAATTGTTGATTTAGAAACTTTATTAAAAATCAAAGCATATGAAAAATAATAAAACAGACCATTGATTGAAGAGCCAATGGTTTGTTTTTATTATTTTAGGACTTAGATCTATAGTCAGATGGACTCATATTTTTATATTTTTTAAATAATCTGCAGAAGTACAATTGGTCATCAATCCCTATCAAATATGAGATTTGACCAATAGACAAGTTGGTATCAGTTAAGAGTTCACATGCCTTTATTAGTCTAAAATTTATTAGATATTTTTTGGGTGTTACACCTGTATGTATTTTGAAAATATTTATAAACCTATTTATACATAATCCAGTTAAAGCAGCTAATTGTGAGATAGTGATTTTTTTAGAATAGTTTATGTGAATATAATTTATAACTAGATTCAATCTAGTACTTTGGTCATCTAAATTATTCTTATGAAGTATATGTTTTCTTGAGAGTATAGAGAATAGTTGAAGTAAAAATGAAGTTGAAAGCATTTCAAAGTTTTCTTTTTTTATTTGGATTTCATCTACTATCATATTTATTAAAGCAGGTACTTCATTATTTACCCCGACGTAAAATGTATTTCCAGTATTAAAATTTATTTTGGTGAATAACTCTGGAACACCATAACCAGTGAAATGTACCCAATAACATTTTATTAGCTGATCTTGTATTTGACCATAGTATTGTTCTTCACCAGGTCTATAGACAAAGATTGTTCCTTTTTGAATCTCATGATTTATACCATTTGATTTAACTATCCCTTTTCCATCATGAACATATACCATGAGATAATCATTTCTTCCATATTTTCTATGTCTTATAGTACGACCTTCATCAAATTCAAAATAACCAGCACTGTTCACTTGTAGATATTCATCTTCAGCTGAAGTTCCAGAATCATTTACTTTGGGGATACGATATGTAGAATAGAATTGCATGAATATCTCTCCTTTCAAATAGTGAAAAAGTCCATAATAATATTAACTTTATTTATTCATTATTTTTAAATTATATACTATGATATTTATATAGTCAAAAGGCATGTCACCTTGTAATTAACAGGAGGGTATATAAATTTATGTATAATAAAAATAAAACACCAAGAGAACGTGTCATGGAAGCATTAAGAGGGGGTTGTTCAGATAAAGTTCCTTTTACAGTATATGAAAATATGATTCCTCAATGTTCAACAGAAAGAGAGCTGAGGAATAAGGGGCTTTGTATAGTTTATAGAAAGCCATCTTATAATATATTACATCCTAATGTTGATATTAAAACTTATGGGTATACGAATGAGGAGGGAGAAAAGTTTGTACGAACTATATATAACACACCTCATGGCGAGTTGAGCACATTACAACAAGCAGGTATTAATACAAGTTGGACATTAGAGCACATGTTCAAATCTCCAGAAGATTATAAGGCTTTACGATTTTTTATAGAAGATAGTGTTATAGTACCAAACTATGCAAGTGTAGTAAAACTGGAAAAGCAGCTTGGGGAAGATTTTGTACTTCGTGATAAAATTTGTCTTGAGCCACTTCAACAATTAATATCTAAATATATGGGAACTGAAACATTTTGTTTTGAATGGATGGATAATCGTGATGAAATCATGAAATTTTATAATTCTTCAGTGAATATAGCTAGAAAAATTTATTCAGTTGTAGCTGATGGACCACTTGAATTTGCAAACTATGGAGGGAATGTGGTACCTCAAATTATTGGAGTAGATAATTTTGAAAAATATTATGTTCCACATTATAATGAAGCAGCAGAAATACTTCATAAAAAAGGTAAAGTTATAGGGTGTCATTTTGATGCAGATAATACTACTATTATGAAGAGTATTGCTAAGACTGAGCTCGACTATATAGAAGCCTATGATGCAGGAATAAGCCCGTCAGTTAAAGAGGCAAGGAAAGCATGGCCTAATAAAGTTTTGTGGTTAAATTGGCCAAGTACTTGGCAATTATATTCACAAGAAGATATTTATAATAGTACATTAAAATTAATTGAAGAAGCAGGTTCAAAAAATGGATTTATTATTGGAATAACTGAAGATGTACCAGAGGAAAGGTGGCAGCAGAATTTTACTACTATAATGGATGCAATTAATAAGGCATAAAAATGATATTAAATAATTTAATATGTTTTCTTATGTTTGATATTTGGGAAAATAGTGGTATAATAAGGATGTTATATGAGTAATATATTAAATTAATAGTGATAAAATGAAATGGAAGGAGTGGTGTATTATGAAAACATTAAATGTGTCTATTTTGATAAATGAATTGAATAAAAGCTACTCTGGGGAAAGTGTTTCATAAATATATATTTTAGAATACTGTATAATATATTTAAAAAACAGATTTATTTTAATGTCTATAAACCTTGGAGTAGCAAAAATGAAAATTTTTGGATTCTGGGGTATTTTTATTATATAGAAAATTTCAATTTTTTATATAATAAAAATGAAGGGGTGCAGGGGAAGTATTCCCCGCTTCTTTCAGGAGGGTGCTCAGATGCGTCAGCATCGTCGAAGGGAAACTAAGGTTCCCTAGCGAAGCGGCTTCGCCGCCCTTTATGCCTAAAATTAATTGGAGGTAAGTATGGATAATAAAATAAATCTTTTTCATTGGGGATTAAATAAATCCTTTATAAAGGAATACGAAGAAAACTACAAAGGTTATTATTTAGGCAGAGTAGTTGAAGAGCAAAAAAACTTATATAAAATAATAACTGCAGAAGGTAAAATGCTAGGGGAAATTTCAGGTAAAATCTCTTATAATGCATCTCAGAGAATTGACTATCCTACTGTTGGAGATTGGGTAGTTGTTGATAGATTAAATGATAATAATGGAAGAGCTATTATCAATGGAATATTAAAAAGAAAAAGCAAGTTCTCAAGAAAAATAGCTGGAACTCGAAGTGAAGAGCAAATCGTTGCGGCAAATATTGATACCTTATTTATTTGCATGGCATTAAATAACGATTTTAATTTGAAAAGATTAGAAAGATATATAAGCTTGACATGGAATAGTGGTGCTACTCCAGTGATTTTATTAACTAAATCTGATTTATGTGAAAATATTGATGATAAATATTCACAGGTTGAAAGTATTGCTTTAGGAATAGATATCTTTGTGGTGTCTTCTGTTGAAATGTTAGGAATTGAGCAGATAAAATTTTATATAAAAGAAGGAAGTACTATTGGATTTGTTGGTTCATCAGGAGTTGGAAAATCAACATTGGTGAATAGTATACTAAATGAGAAAAAGCAACTAACAAAGGAAATTGGAAATGATGATAAAGGACGTCATACAACTACTTATCGAGAACTTATCCCAACGGACTTAGGTGGAGTTATTATTGATACACCTGGGATGAGAGAAGTTGGTATGCTAGGAGATAATGAAAGTATTGATAATTCCTTCAAAGACATTGAAGAAATAGCTACTATGTGCAAATTTGCAAATTGTACTCATAAAAGTGAACCAGGATGTGCAATAAAAGAAGCTATTATTAATGGTGAAATATCTATACAAAGATATAATAATTATTTGAAACTCAAAAAAGAAGCTGAATTTATGGAAAGAAAGTCTAATAAAAATAGTCAACGATCTTTTATTAGGGACATTAAAAAGAAAAATAAAGCAAGACAAAAAATTAAATATTAATATCATCCAACCCCCATTTATGGGGGTTTATGTTTTATTTAGAATATTATGCATAAAAAAGCTATCTAAAATATTTAATCTGATTTATAATAATATTTGTATATTTATCAAAATATTATAATTAAAGATAGATAAATATTAATGAATAATATAATTAATGAAGGTGATTTCATGGAGATATCGAGTTTTGTGAAGAAGTTATTTGTAAAAATACCAGAAAAATATAAAGAAGAATTTGAAAGGGAAACAAGTTTACATAATACAAAAAATTGTATGCAATTTTCAAAAGTTGTTTTTTTATTTGAGGTAATTATTATTGCAGTGTCCTTTATGCCTATGCCGAAAACTTTTTATGGTACAACCTTGGAGTATTATAGAATTATGTATATTTTATTGGGTGTAATAATTTTGTTGTATATGTTTTTATTCAAAACTATACGAAATGGAAAGATAAAAAAACAAATAACTATACAATATATACATTTGTCATATGTAGTAATTGGATTATTATGGGGGTCGGGGATATCAATATTAGATCAAATTTATTATCATCAGATTATTGTTTATTTGACTTTTATTGTTGGTATATCACTTGTTATATTTATTAAACCTTATTTATTACTATATGTTTATACTGTGATACAAGTGCTTTTTATGAGTATGATTTATTTAATGGAAGACTCTAAGCTCCAAATATTTGGACATTGTTTAAATACAACAATTTTTATTACAATTGGTTGGTTTGTTTCTCGTCATCTTTATAAGGATAGATTAGAAAGTTTTATAAAAAGAAAGATTATAGAAGAAAAAAATGTAGAGTTAAATAAAGCTAATAAAAAACTGGAAGAGCTTTCTTCTCATGACTCATTAACTGGATTATATAATAGAAGAAAATTGAATACTATTCTTGATGAACAATGGGAGAATAGTATTAATAAAAATATTAAATTGTTTATGATTATGATTGATATAGATTATTTTAAGAAATTTAATGATACTTATGGTCATATTGAAGGAGATAGATGCATAATTGAAATATCAAATATTCTTAAAAGTTTTTGTAGAGAAAATGGTGGATTCGCAGCAAGGTATGGCGGAGATGAGTTTTGTTTAATTTTTCCGGGGATACAGAAAAATATATTAGAGAGTAAGATAATTTCTTTAAGAGAAAAAGTTAGAGGTTTAAAATTATATAATCAATTATCCCCAATTGATAAATACATTACAATTAGTTTAGGACTATATGTAGGTATGGCTGAAAAAAACATAGATCCGTGGAGCTTTGTAATAAATGCAGATAGGGATTTATATAACAATAAATTGAGAAGAAAATTTAAGTGCCAATAAAAATGCCAAATGGACCGCAAATTTTAGAAATTGTAGGTATATTTTACTGCAAAATAAAGGAATTAATATATTTTTGTGGTATAATTTATTATGTTATATGATTTTATGTAAACATACCATTATCATAAAGGAGTTATCGTCTATGATGGGAAAACGGTTAGAAAAGATAGTGTTTTTAATAATAATATTGATTAATATTTTATTTTTAAATGTAACATCAGTATTTGCAAAAGAAAATGTAGAAAAACATATACTTATTCTTAATTCATACCACCAAGGCTATACATGGACTGATAATATTGTAAAAGGTGTTAATAGTATTTTAAATGATTCCAATAATGTAATCCGTATAGAATATATGGATACAAAGATGATTACAGATGAAGAACACCTTAATAATTTGTATCAATTATACAAGCATAAGTTCAGAGATAGCAATTTTGATGTTATTATTGCTTGTGATAATGATGCCTATGAATTTTTGAAAATATATCATGATGCTTTATTTCAAAATATCCCCATAGTGTGTTGCGGTCTTAATATTTATGATGATTTTATTACAAATAAAAACAATTTATTTACAGGCATAGCAGAAAAAGTCGATGTTATTGCAACAATAGATTTAGCTTGTGATCTTCACCCTGATATAGAGAACATTATCGTGATATCAGATAATTCTACCTTTGGAGATATGAATGAAAAAATTGCAAAACAAGTAGTTCCTTCATATAAGGGTAAACTAAATTTTGATTTCATTCAAATTAGTACTATAGAAGAAATAATTGATAAGGTTAAAAAAATACCGAAAAATAGTATAATTTTGCAGACTGGAATTTTTAAAGATGAATTTGGAGAGCTTATTCCAGTTGAAAAAGGGAATAGGATTATACATGAAGCAGTTGATACACCTATATATAGTTATTGGAAAATGCATCTTGGTGGTGGAGTTATTGGTGGTAAAATATTAGATGGTTATCATGAAGGACAAGTAGTTGCGGGAATGGCAAAATCAATACTTGAGGGTAAAAGCGTTAGTGAAATTCCTTTTGTAGAAGAGAGTAGTACTCAGTATGTTTTTGATGATAATTTATTAAAAGAATACAATATTAAACACAAGGAATTACCAAAAGATAGAATTATTTTAAATTTACCTAATACATTTTTTGAAATATCTAAGATTCTAATGTATCAATTAGTTATTTTATTGATTATATTTCTAGTGTATATAAACTTTGCTAGATTTAGAGATATTAAAAGACTAAGAGTCGTAAAAAAAGAACTCAAGGAAGAAAAGGAAATTCTAAAATCTATTCTAGATTCAACTGGAGATGGTATATTAGTTTTAGATACTGAAAGAAATATTATACATAGAAATGATAAAGTAAATGAAATGTGGCAAATACCAAATGAATTTTTGGATGTAAAAAGAATTTCTTTATTGGAAGCTTATATTAGAGGTGTTGTGAAAAATGCAGACGCATTAATTAGTTGGTTTATCGCAGCTAAAGGAAGTACAAATGATAGTATTTATACTATAAACTTCAAGGATGGAAGGTCGTTTGAGACAGTATCTAAAGCATTTATTATTGATGGGAAATTAAGTGGGGATGTTTTAAATTTTAGAGATATAACTAAGAAAATAGAGCTAGAACAACTTGAAAAAGAAGTTGAAATAAAGGAAAAGTTGTTGGAAGAAGCTAAAAAATATGACCAAATGAAAGATCAATTTTTAGCAACTATATCACATGAATTAAAAACTCCTTTGAATATTATACTAGGAATCATACAATTAATTGAACAAGGTATGGCTGAAAAAAACAAAGTTCCTAATATGGAAAAGCTAAATAATTATAAGAATATATCAAAACAAAATTGTTATAGATTATTAAAATTAATTAATAATCTAATTGATATAACAAAGATAGATTCGGGTTTTATGAGTTTAAACTTAAAAAATTATAATATAGTTAGTGTTGTAGAAGATATTTCGTTATCAATAGTGGAGTATGCACAAAGTAAAGGAATTACAATCATCTTTGACACTGAGACTGAAGAAGAAATAATTGCTGTAGATGCAGAAAAAATGGAAAGAGTTATGTTAAACTTATTTTCCAATGCAGTAAAATTTACAGATGAAGGTGGCGTAATTAAAGTTAATTTATTACGTAAGCAGAATAGTATAATTATAAGGGTAAAGGATTCTGGTATAGGAATACCTGAGGATATGAGGGGAAAAATATTTGATAGATTCAGCCAGGTTGATTCCTCTTTAAGCAGAAATACAGAAGGCAGTGGTATTGGACTTGCTTTAGTTAAATCTATTGTTGAGTTACATAATGGAACAATAACGTTAAACAGTGAAGCTGGTACTGGGAGTGAGTTTATTATAGAAATACCTGTAGTTTTAGTAGAAGAAAGTGGCAGTGCTAAAAATGAGATTGCTGAAACTACAATAAATACAAATGTGGAGAACATAAGTATAGAATTTTCGGATATTTATTCGTAGGCAAAACTATAAAAGCTAGGTACAGTTCACAAAAAATAAATTTCATAAAAAACTATAATTTTATTTATATAAAATTATAGTTTTTTTGTCTTTGATTAATTTACAAATATGCATAAAAGGTGTAATATTACACTATAGATAAATAAAATACACTAAATATTGAGGCGGAGGCAAAGAATTGAATAGAGAAGAATTTATAGATAAAATTGATTCAAAGGTAAAATTAATAAGAAATGAGAAGGATTTTACTCAGGACAAAATGGCAAGAATAATCGGAATATCAAAAAAGACCTTAGTTCAGGTTGAAAAAGGCAGATCAAGTATTGGGTGGATGGGAGCTATTTCTGTTTGTTCAATATTTAAAGATAGTGAAATTTTACAAATGACTTTTGGTGGAGATACACAAGATATAATTCGTTGTCTTGCTTTTGATAACTATGAAGAAAATTATAATAACCTTTTAAGTGCAACGATGGGTGGTAAAATTTGGTGGAAAGAAGTGGAAGGTAACGAAAATTTTAAAATTCAAGTAAATATAGTAAGTAACCATTATAGAATTCTTGATAACAAAAATAGAAGAATTAGCTTTTCTTTTGATATTGATTATATAAAAAAAAGATATAGTGAACTATCTATGGGTGGAGGAGAAATATGATTACAGATTTGTTGAGCAGAATAATATTAGGAAAAAAAGATAAATTTATCTTTAAAGGTTATGAAAGTAGGATGATTGATTTTTCAAGAATTGAAGAAGAAATAGGGATTTATATACATATTCCATTCTGTAAAAGTATTTGCCCGTATTGTCCCTATAATAAGGTTGTTTATGAAAAAAATATGGCTGAAAAATATGTAGAGGCACTTCTAAAAGAATTCAATTTGTACAAAGATGAAATTCAGAATAAAAAAATCACTTCTATATATTTTGGTGGGGGAACGCCTACATTAGTTGCCAAGGAGTTAATAGAATTTATCCAATATATTAAAAAAACTATTAGTTTTGACGGTGATATTGGTATGGAAGTTTACCCTTCCCAAGTCAATACTAATTTACTAAATACATTAAAAGAGCTTGGGGTAAACATGATAAGTTTAGGGGTTCAGACCTTTGATGATGATATATTAAAGTTTTTGGGAAGAAATTACACTGCAAAAGATATAGATATAGCTATAAAATTAATAAAATCTTATGGCTTTAAATGTGTTGATATAGATATAATGAGTAATCTCCCAGGTCAAAGCATTGAGCAAATTGAATATGATTTAAAAAAAGTATATTCTTATGGAATAGATCAACTTTCTATATATCCATTAATAGTATTCCCATTAACTAATATGAGCAAAGTTATAAATGATAGAGGATTATCAAGATTTAATGAATTTCAGGAAATAAATATTCTTAAATTAATTGATGCAATTTCAAGTGAGTATGGTTATAAACGGAATTCTGTATGGACTTATGGAAAAGAAGATAATAACAGATATACCTCAGTAACGAGGGAGAGTTTCATAGGACTGGGTGCTGGAGCAAGTTCATTGTTTGGAGATTATTTTTATCTAAATACGTTTAATGTTGATGAATATATTAAAGCTGTTAATGAAAAAAAGAAGCCTATTAATCTAGTGAACGTAATGAATGAAAAAGAGAAGATGATATTCTGGATATTTTGGAGATGTTACGATGGGGTAATAGACGAAAATAGATTTAAAGAATTGTTTGGTAAAGATATGAAAAAAGAATTTAGATTATTATTTACCGCACTTAAGTTTTTGAGAATGAGTAAACAACAGCAAAATAAATTGGTTCTTACTAACTTTGGGCGATATGCTTATCACTATGTAGAAAAACAATATTCAATACATTACCTTAATAAGCTGTGGCAGTCATCTATGGAGAAGGCATGGATTGAGGAAATTAAGATTTAGTCAAAATTTAGGGATGGTTCACAACTTTTGGAGGGTTAATATGAGAAAAAGAGATTTTATATCATTAGCTAGTTTTGGTATTAAGACAATTTTATTTAAGCAGAAAAAGCCTATTCTTGGAACAATTATTTTGACGGATTATTGCAATTTAACTTGCAAGCATTGTGCTGTGAATAATATTAATAAAGTTATGCATTCATATGAGAGTATTCGAAAAGAGATGGAGGATTTTTATGATGAGGGTATAAGAATTTTGTTTTTCTGTGGAGGGGAAACAATGCTTTGGGAGGATAAAGATAAGAATATCCGAGATTTAATAAAAGAAGCTAGAGAAATTGGGTTTTATATAGTTAATGTTGTTACTAATGGGACTGTTGATCTGGATATTCCAGAAGCGGATGTAATATTTCTGAGTTTAGATGGTATGAGAGAAAAACACAATCTCATCAGAGGTGATACTTTTGATACTATTATGAAGAATTTAGAAAAAGCTAATGATTCTAATATTTGTATTTACATGGCGGTTAATAAGTTCAATTATGAAGATGTTGAGAATGTTGGTAAATTAGCTAATGAGCATCCTAATATAAATTCTATTTCTTTTAATTTTCATACACCTTATGAAGGTACTGAGAGCTTAAGTTTGAGCTTGGAACAGAAAATAAATGTAGTAAATATAATAAAAAAGATGATTAATAACAAGTTGCCAATATTTAATTTAAAAAGTGGTCTTGATGCATATTTGGATAAGCGATGGACAAGTCCATGTTACCAGTGTATAGTTTCTGAAAACGGAAAAAGATATGTGTGTGGTCGTTGCGTTGAGATTGATGGTTTATGCGAAGAATGTGGGTATTTATTTGCTACTGAGTTTTCTTTGTTGTTTAGTGGTAATATCAGAGCTATTTGGGATATGTTGAGAACTTATTTAAAGTATGTGTAGCTCTTTATATATCAGAAGAAGGATTTCTATGTATACGTATTTTGAAAATAAAGAAAGTATAATATAATATAATATAAGTCATAGAATGATAGGAGGATAATATGCTCTATATAATAATAATATTTGCTTTATTTTCTATTGCTATATTGATAAAAGATTATAAAAATAAATACATATGGATATTAATAACTGGGTTTATCGGATTAAGTTTAGCAATTTTTGCAGCAGTATTAGAGATATCAAGAGTTGGAAATTATTTTTATAATAATAATATATTATTTTATTATGATTACTTACTATATATGTATATTATTGAGATATTTAAAATAAGTTTTTCAGACATTACGAGGCTTATGAATATTGGGATATCAATGTACTTGATTACGGTTCCTTTATTTGTTTATGAGTTTATTAAAGGTAGTGATCGAGAAACCATATTCTGCAAGAAGAATATTATAAAAATATTAATTCTATCAGTGTTTCCTATAGCTATTGTTTGGTTATATGATGCAGAAATGGGATACAAAATTTTTATTAAAATTCATCAAGATAATTGGATCATTTCTTCAGGTCACATAAAACAAATAATAAAATTTGTTGATATCATTAATAAGTTGGTTGTAGAACTTTATTTATTTTATCCACTCTATGTACTTTTTCAGTATTTTATTGAAACTAAGATTTCTATGATTAAAAAGCAAGTACTTTCATTGGCAGCAAGCTTTCTAGTATTGAATATATCATTTAATATTTTCTTTCTATTTGGGCCTTTTGAAATAGCCTATACCAATCTATTTGATACAGGTTTTTGGATTTATAATATGAACTTATGTGATATACCTTTTTATTATTTTGATATTGTGCCAATTATATTTATTTTTGTTATGATAGTTTTACTAATAATATTGATGAAATACCGTATGGTAAGTAATTTTGGATTATTTAAAGAGAAGACTATGAATAGAAATATGAGAACAATGAATTCAAATATAAGAGATATGATGCATTCTCAAAAGAATATATTATTTAGTGTAAAAATACTTGCTGAACAAGCAAATAATAATTATGATAATGAGATTGGAAAAGAGGCAGTTAATGAGATTATAAAGCTTAGTAATTTTACATTAAGTAATATTTCAAGGGGGCTTAATTCTTTGAAAGAATTACAATATAGGCCTAGCTATCATAGAATAGTTGATGTTATAGAGATGGCGTTAAATGAAGTTCAGGTCCCTAAAAATATTAAGATTAAGAAAAACTATTATGAATATGAAGCATGTTCAAATATTGATTTTTATCATCTAATGAAGTCAATTGTAAACATAGTTCAGAATTCTATTGAAGCAATAAATTGTACTGATAAAGATGAGGGAATAATACAGATAGAAGTTAATGTAGAGAATCGATGGGTTTACATTGTGATTACAGATAATGGAATAGGCATAAAAAAACAATATTTAAAAAAAATATTTACAGAATATTATTCAACCAAATCAAAACAGAATAATTGGGGCATTGGGCTCAGTTATGTAAATAAAGTAATCAACAAACATTGTGGGCATATTTGGGTAACTAGTAAAGAAGGTGAATATACATCGTTCCATATATTATTAGATAGGGTCAAGGGGGAGCATGAAAATAATGTCAAAAATTAAAATTGTAATAGTAGATGATATGAAAAACATTGTAGATTATTTTAAGATGATTCTTAATAACGAACCTGATATGGAAGTGATAGGTACTGCAAATAGTGGTATAGAAGGAGTTAAAGTAGTTAAGGAACAAAAGCCTGATGTAGTGCTAATGGACATACAAATGGAATCAAGAATGGCAGGAATTGAAGCAATTAAACTTATAAAAGAAGAACTAGCTAATGTAAAAATTATTGTACTTACTATACACCAAGAAGATGAGCTTTTATTTGCAGCATATAGTTCAGGGGCTATGGATTATATAGTAAAAACAAGTTCAGTAGTAAAGATACTCCAGTCTATAAGAAATGTATACAATAATCAATTATCTCTAAGACCCGATATAGCAGAAAAAATACTTGGAGAATTTACTAGGCTTAGAAATGCTCAGAGTTCTTTAATCGAGACACTTAATATTGTGTCTAAACTTACTAATAGTGAATTTGAAATATTAAAAGCTGTATATAATGGTTGTAAATATAAACAAATTGCTAAGCAACGATATGTTGAAGAAATAACAATTAGAGGACAAGTAAATAAAATTCTAAAAAAATTCCAAGAAAAAAAAATGAAAGATGTGGTTAAGAAATTGAAGCAACTTAACTTTTTTGATATATATTATAATGATTAAATAAAGATATTTTTATTTTTGCCTTGATGAGTATATTAGATTTAATAAATCTTAATATTCATCGGGTTTTTTTTATTATACAAGGAATTCGTAAATTAAATTTTTTGGTGGATAGAAGAAGCGTATATAACATTGTTATATACAACATTTGTATAACTTTTTTGTTGAAAGTTCTGAAATGTTGTACAAAAGATGCTACTTACTAAAAGTACGAAAATTCTATAATATTAAGATATGTTTGAATTAATTTTTTAGGTAATTGAAATACTTTGCAATGGGATAGAGATAAAATAAAAATGAGATTAAAACATGAGTATAGAAGAGAATACATTGAAAACGATTCTTTTTGTAGTAGCTTTTATGGTTATAGTAAGGAAGAGATTAACAAATTATAATTATGGAATGAAAAATCTATCATAGATAATCATTCCACTATTTTTAATCACTTGATGGAATGTATTCCACTAAGTGGAATGTAAGATTTAGATAAATATAAATTTTGATAAAGAGGAGGTATAGAAATATTTAGTTTAAAATATTCAAATTTAGTTTACAAAGGTTAAAAAAACAAAAAACGGAAAGGGGATCAAAGTATGAATATGGAAATGGATGTATTAAAAACGATTCTTTTTGCAGTATTTTTATTGCTTTTAGGAGGTAAAATCAAAGGAAAGTTCAAAATCTTCACAAAATATTGTATACCTGCATCAGTTATTGGTGGTCTTTTATTTGCTATATTAGCTTTGCTTTTTAAGAATTTGGGAATTGTAACTTTTGCATTTGATAAAGGAATACAAAAACTATTTATGAATGTTTTCTTTGCTGCTAGCGGATGTGCTGCAGGATTAGGATTGTTAAAAACAGGTGGTAAAAAAGTTGGTATATTTGTTGTTTTAGCAGCGGCTTTAGCCTTTTTACAAAATTCCGTTGCAGTAGGAGTAGGAAAATTACTTAATGTTCAACCATTAATCGCATTAATGACAGGTTCAGTACCAATGACTGGTGGACACGGAAACTCAGCTGCATTTGCTCCAATTGCAGAAGGATTTGGAGCTACAGGTGCAATGAGTGTTGCAATAGCTGCTGCTACTTTTGGATTATGCGCAGGTTCAATTATTGGGGGTCCTGTAGGAAATAGACTGGTTTCAAAATATGGTCTTGCAGAGGCAGGTTCTAAAGATTCTATAGGTAATGCTGCTGCTGAAGTGGCTGCTGACACTCAAAGAGTTTTCTTGGACAAGAAAAGAACTACAGAAGCAGTATTTATAGTATTGGTATCAGTGGGTCTAGGGTCTTATATATTTGATTTAGCTAAAGTTGCGTTACCTAATGTTGTATTGCCAATTCATGTAATGTGTATGTTAGCTGGTGTTATCGTTCGTAATGTATATGATGCTATTAAAAAGCCGACTGATAAAGCTATTTATCAAGAAATTGATGTAATTGGAGAAGTTTCTTTGGGATTATTTGTAACTATGGCAATAATGAGCATGAGATTATGGGAATTAGCTGCATTGGCAGTACCAATGATGGTATTATTATTTGCACAAATCTTATTGGTTTACTTATTTGTTACTCAAGTTACTTTCAGAGCTATGGGTAAAGATTATGATGCTGCAGTTATGGCTGTTGGACATTTAGGATTTGGAACAGGGGCAGTGCCAGTTTCAATGACTACTATGAAAACTGTTTGTGATAAGTATTCATATTCAAGAATTGCATTCTTTGTTGTTCCTATCGTTGGAGGATTAATTAGCAACTTTACCAATTCTGCTATTATAACTGCGTTTTTGAATTTCTTTAAATAATAAAATTTATTTTTAATTTGGGGTAGGAGATACCTACCCTGTTTTTTTGCTAGATGGTTTATTTTTGCTGTTATATTAATTGTAACAATAAAAATAAGCTATCTAGAAAATAGTTAGCTTTAATAGTTAATCCATAAATATTTAGTAAGTTTTGTTATTTTACTGTGGTGCAAATCCACCCTCCTTTGCGCACACCCATGATGTGCAGATGAAAAAATAGCTAGGGTAGTCCAAACTTTACAAGGTATAAGGATTTGAGAAAGTTATCCTGCGTGGTGCCAACTACGTTACCCCTTTAAAATTTAAAATATAAAGCTATTAAAATAGTATTAGATTAATTCTAACATTATTTTTAATAGCTTTTTTAGGTTTTGATTAAAATATATCATTATTAAAGTAATTAGATAATGCTTTTAGTCTTTGTAAAGAAAAATTGTTGATATAGAATAAAGAATATTTTGTAATCTAAACATGGAATATGCGCTATATTTGTAAATAATTACTAAATTTAATCTTTACAGAGGAGTAGGAAAAATGATAATAAAATTTAATATAAAATCATTATTTATTATTTTAACGATTGTTGTATCATTAGCTGGTTGTGGTAAAAAAGACAAGGAACAATCAACTCAAGATTATTTAAATGGTGAAGTTAAAATGGAAACTATTCACTGGTGGGGAAATTATGGTGGTAGTAAGAAATTTTTGATAGAGATAGTAAACGAATTTAATCAGACTATCGGAAAAGAAAAGGGGATATTCATTCAGTTTAGAAACTATGAAGGTACATATTATGAAAATACCATTGAGGTTGCATGTAATGCAGGTGAAGGACCAGAATTGATTAAAGTCAATAATGAAATAAATAAGTTTGCGGAGATAGGATGGATTTTACCTATTGATGATATGCCAGGTGGTAAGGAGTTCTTAGCAACACATAATCAAGATGTTTTGTTACCGATAACTCATGTAGTGGAGGGAAAAACATATAGAGTACCTATAACAAAAATATCTTATAGAGTAATTTATAATAAAGATTTGTTCAAAAAAGCAGGAATTGTTGATGAAAATGGGGAAGCAAAAGAACCTAAAACATGGGAAGATGTTAGAGAATATGCGAAAATTATAACAGAACAAGGTGAAGGTGTTGAATACGGATTAGGAGTTCCTCTGAAATGGGATTATTATATAACTAATGGTATAATACCACAATCTGTTGCTGCACTAGGAATTGACCAAGGATTTAACATGAATACAGGAAGATATGAGTGGAGTAAATATAAACCAGTATTAAAAATATTAAGTGAAATTTATAAAGAGGGAAGCTGGTTTCCAGGAGCAAAATGGAATAGCAATGACGTGGTTAGGGTACAATTTGCTGAAGGAAAAATTGGTATGTTAACAGCTGCTAGCTGGGATGTAGGTGTATTCACAACTCAGTTCACTACAGATATTGATTGGGCAGTCGTAAAACCATTAGTAATTGATTCTAATAAACAATATAAAGAAGTTTTACAAACAGGAAGTCTTGTATGCATAGGGCAAGCTGCTGAATATAAAAAGGAAAAAACAATGGAAGCATATAAGTTTATAGTTAAAGCAGCGTTAGCAAAAGCTTACGAGACAGGAATGCATATACCATATTCAGATGATATTGAAGGGATAGTTATAAAACAACCAGAGACAGAACAACTTAAATCTTTTGCAAATACACCTAATTCATATTTTAGAAAACAGGTACCTACTACAGCTTTAAGACTAGAGGGGGATGACTATTCAGAAGTATTTACCAATATACTACTTGGAAAGATAGATATAGATAGAGGGTTAGATGATTTAGAAAAAAGATATAATGAATCATTAGATGAAGCAATAAAAGAAGGGTTAGATATAAATCTTTATATAGATAAAGATTTTGATATTAAAGTTAAATAATTTTTGTAATAAGTGATTAAAAAAATAGGGAGGATTGATATATCTTGAATCGTCCCTATTTTTTTAGATAACCTGTCTATTTTTCATTAAGCTTCCATGATTTCATAAAACTCCAGCTTACAAAATACAACAATCCAGTCACTATCATTGTAGGAAGGGTAGCCCCTAGTATAAAATCATACCTTATAAATACATAGTATAATGAAACACCTATAATCCATACAACAACAGCACCTATATTCAATAAAAGTTTTTCGTCAACTTTTGTTCTTACCTTGATGATAAAGTAATCAGTTAGTAAAATTGAAAATAATGGAGCAAAAACTGAGCCTATCGCATACAAGAAAAAGTCGTAATTTTCAATAGCAAATACTAATGATATTAATGTACCTATAACTGTCATAAATATAGAAACTTTCTTTTCATTAAGTTTAGGCATAAGATTTAAAAAAGTAACCCCAGCAGAATAAGCATCCATAAAAGTAGTTGTTATTGTAGATAAGAAAACAATTCCGAAGGCTGTAATTCCAAGATTTGCAGCTAACATAATAGCTGATGGATCTGGATTTTGAGTAACAATAGCAGCACCTAGACCAATAACGTACATCCATGAGCTTCCTAAAAAATAACCAATAAAACTACCGTAAGTACCAGCTTTTTCAGATTTTGCAAATCTAGTATAGTCTGCGATTAATGGTAACCAAGAAAGTGGCATTACCACAGAAAGTTCTAGGGCTCCTCCGAATGAAATAGAATTATCACCTATGCTACTAAACAAGCTTTGATTAGAAAATATAACTGATGCAAGCACAAGAGTTAAACCAAACAATAAAACAACGGCTATAACATTTAATTTCTTAAAACTTTTTATTCCAAGGAAAATCCAGAAGCAAATACATAATCCGATTAATATAATCCAAAGGGATATGTTATTAATGTTCCATAGAGTATCGCTTATCACATTTAAAGATAGAGCAGCTGATTTAATCATTATAGCTGTCCATCCCAATAATTGAAGTACATTTAAAATAGAGAATAAATAAGTGCCATATAGTCCAAAAGAAATTCTTGTTGAGGTAATCGCGGGTATTCTCTCACGAGTTCCTATAATTCCACCTAAAGCTAAGATTACTGTACCTATAAGATGTCCAATTATAATAGTTACTAAACCAATTTTAAAACCAAGAGGAGCAATAAATCCCCCAGTTAATATTTCAGCTATTGATATAGAAGCTCCGCACCATAAAAATGCTAAACTCCAAAAAGATAATTTGTTTTCATTATTTGCCATATTATATACCTGCCTTTTTGTATAATCATTAGAAATAATTTGTTTATTAATGTAAGCTATCTTTTAGCTTTAGAATTTTCATTGAATCTAATGTCTTTATCAATATATAAGCAATGATACTTCCAACTGTAGTACTGAGTAGAAAAGGTATAACAAAGAAAAATAAAGCAACTGATTTACCCATAAATAAGGTAGCAACAGGGTATGCGATAATCCCACCAATAATTCCTGTTCCCAGTATTTCACCAAATACAGCAATTAAATATTTTTTAGTATGTTTGTACAACATAGCTGCAAGGAATGCTCCAATCATAGAACCAGGAAAAGCTAAAAGAGAACCAGTACCTAAAATATTTCGCATTAATGAAATGCAAAATGCGATAGATACACTATAGATAGGCCCGAGAGTGATTGCTGAAAAGACATTGATGAAATGCTGCACAGGAAAACATTTTGAGGCACCAACAGGGAAAAAAATTAAACTTCCAGTTACGATGCCAAGTGCAGTTAATAGTGCTGAAAAAACTAATTTTTTGGTTTTCATAAGAAATTCTCCTTTTCAATAACAGGAGTTGAGAGTTAACCTTCAAACAAATATATCAATTAATATTTTAACTAAGGTAATAAGAGTGAAAGAGTTTTTATGGAAGTGAAATAAAAAAACACAAATCCGTAGATTTGTGTTAGAAATTACATTTTCATAAACAACGTCCTACGCTGGCATTATCCAGATCAGGTTAAGGGTCTAAGAATTTAATTCTTACTCTCAGCTGGAATTACCAGCTCCCCTGTGTTAAAATTTACTATTTTATTATAAAATTATCTTAGCATAGCTCATGATTTTAATCAAGAAAAAATTGCGAAGCGGTTCTAAACTATTTTAGTCGTCCAGGACTCACAGTTCCATACGTCGGTTACTATATCGTTATAGAATTCTGGTTCGTGGCAGATTAAAAGAATGCTACCTTTGTATTCTTTTAGTGCACGTTTTAGTTCATCTTTGGCATCTACGTCAAGGTGATTAGTAGGCTCGTCTAGAACAAGTATATTTGATTCTCTGTTTATTATTTTACATAATCGAACTTTAGCTTGTTCACCACCACTTAAGACTAGCACTTTACTTTCTATGTGTTTAGTTGTAAGACCGCATTTTGCTAATGCTGCACGGACTTCGTACTGAGTATATGAAGGAAACTCTTGCCATACTTCCTCTATACAACTATTATAATTAGCTTCTTTTATCTCTTGTTGAAAATATCCAATATGCTGATGGTCGCCTAGTTCAACTTCACCTGAAATGGCAGGAATTTCACCTAAAATACTTCTAAGTAAAGTTGTTTTTCCTAGACCGTTAGCACCAACTAAAGCAATTTTTTGTCCACGTTCCATAAGCAAGTTCAAAGGTTTAGATAGAGGTTCATCATATCCAATTACTAAATCTTTAGTTTCAAAAATTAGTTTATCTGGAGTTCGTGCAGGTTTAAAGTTGAAAGTTGGTTTTGGTTTTTCTTTATCTAGTTCTATAAGCTCCATTTTATCTAATTTCTTTTGTCTAGACATTGCCATATTTCTTGTAGAAACTCTAGCCTTATTTCTAGCAACAAAATCTTTTAAATCTTCGATTTCTTTCTGTTGCTTTTTATATGCTGCTTCTACTTGTTTTTTTCTAGCTTCATAAACTTGTTTGAAGTTATCGTAGTCTCCTACATAGCGATTTAGTTCCTGATTACCCATATGGTAAATTAGATTGATTACACTATTCAGGAATGGAATATCATGAGAAATCAAGATAAATGCATTTTCATATTCATTTAAATAACGTTTTAACCATACAATATGTTGTTCATCAAGGTAGTTTGTAGGCTCGTCCAAAAGAAGTATATCAGGCTTTTCTAGTAGAAGTTTAGCTAATAATACCTTAGTTCTCTGTCCACCACTCAATTCTTGAACTTCTTTATCTAAACCAATATCATTCAATCCTAAACCAGAAGCAATCTCTGTAACCTTAGCATCGATTATATAAAAATCATTATGATCAAGAATATCTTGGATTGTACCCATTTCTTCCATCAATTGTTCAAGTTCATCTGGGTTAGCATCGCCCATTTTGTCACATATAGTTGTAACTTCTTTTTCTAAATCAAAAAGATATTTAAAGGCACTTTTTAGTACATCCTTTATAGTTGTTCCACTTTGTAGTGATGTGTGTTGATCTAGATACCCAACTCTTACACGCTTAGACCATTCGATGGTTCCGTCATCGGGCTCTAATTTACCTGTAATTATATTCATAAAAGTAGATTTACCTTCACCATTTGCACCAATTAAACCGATATGTTCTCCTTTTAAAAGTCTAAAGGATACATTATCAAAAATAGCACGATCTCCAAAACCATGACTTAAATTCTTTACTGTTAAAATACTCATTATTTGATTCCTTTCTTAATTATATTTATGCTTTGCAATAGATTATTTTATTAAATTCTATGATTAACTAATTTAATAGAGATTTTATTAAAAACTATGTTCTACTAGATACTAATAGAAAGACACATATTAAATTATATAATAGTTACTTAGCATTTTAAAGAAGAATATATAGTATAATTTTATATAAAAACTAGTGACTTAAGCTACTTTAAAGTGACATTGGGGTAGTGTATACTAAAAATAGGAAGTATGTAAATTTTCTGGAGGAAGTAAGATGGGTGATGGGAGATATTATTCAACGCATCAATTTTGTACTATTATTTTTTTAACAATACTCATTATTTTTTTAATTATTAGTACAATGCTTAGCGTATATAGAAATTTTGGGAGCAAAGATAGTAAGTACGTTTTATCTATATATATTTTATCAGGAGCATTACTCTTTTTAAGGTTTGTAGAAGAAGTTATTATATCTGAATACATTGCATATATAATAAAAAATATTGAAAGTATGATTTTTTTGGTTATAAATTATATGTTACTTGGTTATTTGCTAAGGTATGTTATTAGTAACTACTACAAAATCACAAAAAAATTTATACAATTAGTTAATATTTTTTCATGTATGTTTTTTTCAATACTTCTACTAATGTCACTTTTAAATAGTAAGTTTATTATAAAAGAATATTCCTTTTTTTCAATTAGGTTTGGAATAGGATATATGATTCTTTTATATGTTGCTTTTTGGTTGATATTGATTTCAACTAGCTTTATTTTCCTTCGAAAGCCAGATAAAGATTTTGATACAAAACTTTTCAATAATAAGAAATTTTCTATTGCTATTTTTATTTTTTGGATAATACCGCTTTCAATTTATATCTTAGGAATATTACTCCATTCTTATAATATTATCGAACTTTTTATGTATTTGCTATTTTTGATAGGGTTTAATCTGATAGCTAATTATTTAAGACCTTATAGAATAACATCATCAATTTTTTATAATGTAAAAGACTTAATTCTTGATTATGTATTTATTATTGATATTAATGGAAGTGTAATTCATAAGAATAATAGTGCAGAATTATCAGAAGTTTTTCAAAATGTAAAGAAAATTGATGTAGATAATTTAGAACCATTATTTAAAAAGAAAATAATGATAAGAAGTTCATATAATAAAAAATTTATTAAATATTTAGATGAAGGAAGTAACAAATATTTTTCTTATAACATTAAAAATTTAAAAAATAAAGATGAAATAGTTGGCAGCATTATAACTTTTATAGATATAACCAAACTTATTAAAATGTTAGATAATTTAAAAAAACAACAATCAGATACAGAGAAAATAAATGAAAAATTGTATCATTACTCAAAAATCGTTTATAGATTAGAAAAGGAAAAAGAGATAAACATGCTTCTCGACCAAATAGCAGTTAATCAAGAAAAGTCAATGCATGAATTGAGAAATCATATACAGGAGTTAATTCAAGAACAGGATAAAGAAAAATTTGCTCTTGATATTGAGCATATAATTTTGGATGCTAAGAAAGATTTAGCAGATGTTAGAAGTGCTGTTTCAGCATATATGCAATATTATGGAGGATAGAATAATGAAAATTATAATAGCTGATGATCAAGTATTGTTAAGAAAATCAATAGGACAATTAATAAGCAGTGATCCTGATATTACTGTAGTGGACATGGTTGGAACAGGTAAAGATGCTATAGAATCTTGTAATAAGAATATGCCTGATATAGTTTTGATGGACATAGAAATGCCACATATAGATGGGATTTCAGCCTTGAAAATGATCAAAGAAAAGCACCCAAATATTAAAGTTATTATTTTAACCACATTTGATAATACGGATAATATAATAGAGTCATTTGTAGGAGAGGCGGATGGATATGTTGTTAAAGATATTGACTGTGAGGAATTAATAGCAACTATAAAATGTGTGAATTATGGACTTACTGTTATACACAACAGTGTAAAAAAAATTATGATTGATAGATTTAAGAAGATGAGTAGCAATAAGAGAGTATATACGGATATTCTTTCTTTAGAAGAAATAGAAATTATTAGATTAATTGTGATGGGAAAAAGCAATAAAGAAATTGGAGGAAGTTTTAATTATACTGAAGGTACAGTAAAAAATAAAGTGAGTAGAATATATGAAAAATTAGGCATAAGTGATAGATTACAGTTGGCAGTATATGCAGTAGAGAATGGTATTGAATAGAGGTATGATTGTGGATTATTTATTAAAGTATGAAATAGCTACTATATGTATTGTGCATATAATCGCTATTATAATTTCTATTATTGCATTTATGATTTTTTATATGAAAGTGAATAGAGACCAATCTTTGAAGGCTTTTTTAGTTATGCAGATTAGTATGATATTATGGATGGTTTTTAAGATATTTAAAACAGTAGCTCCTACTGAAAATTTAAGGTGGAGTTTTATTGTTGGTTATTATGCCTGTGCTTGTGTTTTAGAAATATCATTTTTGGAATTTAGTTATGCTTATTATAAAGGTAATAGAATTCCCAAAATGGTAAGAAAGTTTATTTATATCTTACCTATTATGCAGTTTTTGTTTATTTTAACTAATCCATATCATTATTTGTTTTACAGTAGCTATGATTTTTGGGGAGATAAGTTTGGACCTTTATTTTATGTGCATATGGTTCTTGAATATGGGTTTATAATTGTGGGGACAGTCTTTTGTACTTTTATGTTTAACAAACAGTTTAAAAGTAAGAATAGCTTATCTAAATATTTAATATCAGCTGCAATAATAATTCCGTTAATTATGAATCTTTTATATGTATCAAAGGTAATGCATAGATTTCTTTTTTCTTTAGAAATGTTTGTTATATTTGATATTACACCTATTGTATTTACTTGGTCGACGATACTCTTTGTATATGCAACCTTTAGGCATGATTTTTTTAATATTTCTCCAATTATGCGTCATGAAATCATTCATAAATTAGATACACCTATTGGAGTTCTTAATTCTACATTTGACGTTATTTATATTAATAAGAAGCTAAAAAGTACAATTGGGGATAGCCCTTATGAGAAATTGAATGAAATAATAAATAAATATGAAATAGTTAGTAAATTAAACAATAAAGAACATGAAGAGGAAGTTATTATTAATAATTTACGTTTGTTAATAAGTATAAAAACCATACCATCAATAAAAGAAACTCAACATGTTCTTACTGCAAGAGATATAACACCTTATAGAAGGGTAGAAGCAGAACTTATAAAAAAGCAGTCTGATTTGGTAGAAGCGAATAAAAGATTAGAAAATACTATTGAAACGCTAAAGGAAACTTCAAAAGCTGGTGCAAGAAATTATATAGCAAGAGAGTTACATGATATAATCGGACATTCCCTTGTTGTTACAATAAAGTTACTTGAAGTATCAAAACTTTATCAGAATAAAGATAGAAAAATGAGTATAGATGCATTGAATAATGCTATAAATTCAATTGATATTGGTGTAGCGGATATGAAATCAATTTCTGAAAAGGATAGTATGAAGACTTCGTATAATGGAGAGCTTTTAAAAAAAGATTTAGTTAAAATGCTAGACTATGTAAAAAGTGTAGGAATAAAAACTAATTTTAAATTTAAAGGAGCATTTCATAAAATTGACGAAAAGATATTTGATATTTCAAAGAAAGTGTGTACTGAACTTGTAACTAATGCTTTAAAGCATTCAAGTGCTAATGAAATATTGGTATCAGTTTCTATAAAAAATAGCAGTATAGATATAATGATTGTTGATGATGGTATAGGGTGTAATGAATTGAAAAAGGGAAATGGGCTTAATGGAATTGAACAAAGAATCAATCTTGTAGGAGGATCTGTATATTTTAATACATCAAAAAATGAAGGGTTTATTAGCAAAATAATTATTCCACAAATTTAGATATAGAAAAAATGACTAAGAGCATTTATTTGTTACTTAAGTCATTTTTTTTTTATAAATAAATGGCTGGTGGATTCAATGTAGTAACTCAAGATATATTGTAGTAACCTGGGGTTCTTTCTATAATTTTAGTAACGGTACCTAAATAATCCAAAAAGGAGTGTTACTATGACAATAGCTCATGAAATTGATTACAAAATTTATGGTGATGATATGCAGTTTGTTGAGGTTGAATTAGATGGTGGGGAAAGTGTATTAGCAGAGGCTGGAGCCATGATGTATATGGATCAAAAAATAAAGATGGATACTATCTTTGGTGATGGTAGTGGAAAAAGTCATGGAAAAGGTCTATTCGGAAAATTAATGGGAGCAGGGAAAAGATTAGTTACAGGAGAAGGTCTTTTCATGACAGTATTCTCTAATGGAGAAGGTGGAAAAGCTCATGTAGCTTTTGCAGCACCATATCCTGGTAAAATTGTTCCGGCAGATTTATCAGAACTTGGCGGAAGTATTATATGCCAAAAGGATGCATTTCTATGTGCAGCTAAAGGAGTATCCGTAGGAATTCATCTTCAAAAGAAAATAGGAGCAGGTTTCTTTGGTGGAGAAGGTTTTATTATGCAAAAACTTGAAGGTGATGGCCTAGCATTTTTACATGCTGGTGGAACAATTATGGAGAAAGAACTGGAAGCAGGAGAGATGTTAAGAATTGATACAGGATGTCTTGTTGCTATGTCTGAAAGTATAGTTTTTGATGTTCAGTTTGCAGGAGATATTAAGAGTGGTCTTTTCGGAGGAGAAGGATTATTTTTAGGCACGCTAAGAGGTCCGGGTAAAGTATGGCTTCAGTCATTACCGTTTAGTAGAATGGCAGACAAAGTTTATTCAGTAGCTAAGGGTGGCAAAAATAAAGGTGAAACAAAAGGTATGAGTAGTCCATTGGGAGAGCTTTCTGGTTTGTCTGATTTATTTGGTAATGATTAATTATTTAAAATATTAATTCAGAAAGAAAAGAGGAAAAATAATATGGAAAATGAAAATAAAAAAACAAATAAATGGATTAATGTAGTGGCATACTTACTATTTTTCGTGCCATTGCTAATTGATAGTAATTCAGAAGAATATAAGTTTCACGCTAATCAGGGTCTCAATTTACTTATTCTTAGTATAGCAATTAGTATCATAGGATCTTTTATTCCTATCATTGGATGGTTTATCATACTCCCTATTGGAGGAATACTTTGCTTCATTTTATTTATAATGGGAGTTATAAATGCTATTAATGAAACCAACAAACAATTACCTATGATTGGTAAATTTAGATTGATTAAATAATAATAAGATTGTTATTCTTTTGAACGGAGGAGGGAATTGTGAGAATAAAGTACTGGATTTTAAGCTTTGTAACTATCTTCATACTTTTTTTCACTTGGGCTGTAATGGACAGAAAATAGGAAAACTACAAAGAAGTAGATTATATAATAAATGCTAATGAAAACTTTAATTATATTGATGAAGATCAAATTTAAGGGAGATAATGATGAAGAGTCAAAAGGATTTAAAGAAGGATATAAAGAAGGTGTAGAGTTTTATTTTAAAATGGCAGAATAGTTATTAAAAGTAACAAAAAATGATAAAGCAAATAAAAAAACTGCGAAGATTCGCAGTTTTTTTTAAATCACATATTTATATATCATCAAATAATGAGTAAGACTTCCTATAAGTATAAAAATATGAAAAATCTCATGAAAGCCAAACTTCCAGATTTTAATTCTTTCTGATTTAGTTGCATAGAAAACGGCACCTACTGAATAGGATATACCACCAGCAAATAAAAGCATTAAACCAGCAGTTGGTAAAATTTTATAAAGTGGGTAAATAACAAATATAGCAGCCCAACCTAATATAAGGTAGAAACTTGTATATAACCACCTAGGAGCATTCAACCAAAGAAGTTTAAGAACAATTCCTATAATACCTAAAGACCAAACAACTGTTAATAAAATATATCCCGTTAGTCCTTTAAGAGTAATAAGACAGATTGGTGTATAGGTTGCTGCTATTAAAATATATATCATGCTATGATCAACTTTTCTAAGAATTTCTATAGTTTTTTCTGAAGCAATATACCAATGATAAATGGTAGAAGCAGAGTATAATCCAATTAATCCAAAAGAAAATACTATTGAAGATATAATTTTTATGGAATCCCCTGAATTAATAGAACTTATTAACAAAAATACTAGACCTATAGCGGATAAAACTATACCGAATAGATGTGTTATAGAATTTATTGGTTCCCTAATAATATTTCTCATATAAATACCTCCGAACGTAGTTATGAAAACTATGTGTTATCATATAAATATAATAGCAGTAAAAAATATAAAAGTCAAATAATTAAATACAGAAACTTTGACAGCTAGTATTCAATACTATATAATTTAAATAAGTCTTTCGATGATTTATTATGTGCAATTATAAATATTTTATTTAGATAAACAACTATCAGTTTTTTATGTTTATCTATAGATTATGGAGTGGTTTTATGGAAAAATACGAAAAGCTATTATCCCACGATGCTGTAAAAGTTAAAGATATTCCAAATATAGATTTATATATGGATCAAGTAACGGGTTATATGGATACAGCATTAGAAAAACTAAAAATAGATGAAGAAGATAAAGTACTTACGAAAACAATGATAAATAATTATGTTAAGGCTAAGGTCATTGATAAGCCAATAAAGAAGAAATATAGCAAAAATCATTTGATGGAGTTAATAATGATATACCATCTAAAGAATATTGTTTCTATCAGTGATGTAGATAATCTTTTTAAGATTGAAAAGGAATTATTAAGTGAAAGTAAAGAAAATAAGTTTGACGAAACTATAGTAAATCATACTGAAGATGTTTATAAAATTTTTCTGGATGTACAAGAGGAAGTTATTGAAGAGGCTAAAGAAAATTTTAAAAAATTTATCGAAACTGATATTAATATTAATAAAGATAATAATGTTAGGCATATAATAAAATTAGTTTTAGAAGCTGATATTAATAAACGATTAGCAGAATTGATGTTAAAAGAATTAAAAGTAGATGAATAAAATACTTAAGTAATGTGAAAAATCACACCAGTAAAAGTTTGGTGTGATTTTTTTATTAGAAAAAAACCTTTACAAAAGCCAAACAATATTATAATATATACCTATAGGGGGTAACGGTATATAAAAAACAAGGAGGAGATAAACATGCCGTCATTTTACATAAAAACAAATCGAGTATTTACTATAATCAGAAAATATGGCTTTATTTTTACTTTGGCTGTAGCGATTGGAGGGCTTTGGTATCCAAGGCTTGGATTGCTGGTAATTCCAGTAATGATAGGACTTATGCTTTATTCTTTTTTTAAAGGGAGATTTTGGTGCGGAAATATTTGCGCACATGGAAGTTTGTTTGATTCACTATTAATGCCTATTAGTAGGAATAAGAAAATTCCTAAATTTTTTAAATCTAAAGCATTAGGTATTGTATTCTTCATTCTGTTTTCTTATAAACTAATAAGTAAATTTATAAAAGTAGCTGCACTTTATGGGACTGCATCCTATTTTGATAAAATCGGAATGATTTTTGTAAGTAGTTATTTAATGGTTACTATTGTTGGAGGGTTGTTAGCAATAACTGTTAGTCCAAGAACTTGGTGTAATTTTTGTCCAATGGGATTTCTTCAAAAGATGTCTTATAAATTAGGTAAGAAAGCTGGAGTAACAAAAATAACTGATGAAAAAATCACAGCATCAAAGACAGAAATGTGCCATAAATGTGGTAAATGTGCAAGGGTATGTCCTATGCAATTAACACCGTATACTCAATTTTCAGATAAGAACCAATTTGATCATGAAGCTTGTATTAGATGTTCTACTTGTGTGGAAAATTGTCCTGCAGGAATTTTAACGCTTACTAATGAGACTACTGCATGTGTAATGGAAGAAAATATTGATATTAAAGGTTATGAAAATAGACAAAAGATTCAATCAAGAATTGAAAATATTAGAAATCTAAAAGATGACACTATAGAATATACATTTAAGTTTATTAAACCAGAGAAGGTTGATTATGAAGCTGGACAATTTATATTAGTAAAAATACAGGATAATCCTGAAATGTATAGAGCTTATTCAATATCTTCATATAACGAAGATGGTACAAGTGTAAGCGTAACTATAAAGAAAATGTCTCATGGATACGGAACTAATATGATTTTTGAAAACTTTAAAGTTGGAGATTTGGTACAACTTGAGGGACCAATGGGTAGAGAATTAGTTGTGGATAAAGAAAACGAAAAGATACTTCTTGTTGGTGGGGGTATAGGAATTACTCCATTTATTCCAATAGTAACTGATCTTATTGAGAATGAAAATAATGTCAAAGATGTTAAGTTAATTTATGGAGCAAATTACGAAAATGACTTTATATACTTAGACGAGTTTGAGAAACTCTCTGATGGAAGTGATAAATTTGAACTTGTGCAAGTTGTTGCCTTTGATGATAAATGGAAAGGTGAAAAAGGTTTTGTTACAGATTATATGAAAAAATTAGATCTTGATGGATACAAAATATATATGTGTGGACCGAAACCAATGATAAATGCATCTATGAAAACATTAAAAGATTTAGATGTTAACAAAAAGAATATATATTACGAAAGTGCGTAAAAAATATGAGCCTGTGGATTATAATTCCACAGGTTTTTATTTTTGAATAGGGAAACTTATACTTAAAGAGTTAATATAAATGATAGAATAGATATAAAGATCGAGGTGATTTTATGAAAAAATATGATGTAGCGGTTATAGGAGCAGGAGCTGGTGGTCTTACAGCAGCGTATACATCATTAGGATTTCAGAAGAAAGTTCTTTTGATTGATAAAAACAAACCTGGCGGAGAATGTACTTGGTCGGGTTGTGTTCCTAGTAAGGCCTTGATTAATATTGCTGAAGAAATTTACATGGCCAAAAAAATTAGTCCAAACCTAGAAGTAGATACAACAAAAGTCTTAGAAAGAGTTAGAGAAAGAATTGGAAAGGTTTATGAGGATGAAAATCCAGAAAAATTGATGAAGGATGGTATTGATTATATTAATGGCTTTGCCAAATTTATTGATAACAATACTCTTGAAGTAAATGGACAAAAAATAAGTGCAAAGAAAATAATTATTGCAACAGGTGCTGGACCATTTGTACCTCCTATAAAAGGAATAGATAAAATAAAATATTTAACTAATGAAAATATTTTTGAACTAAAAGAATTACCCAAAAGTATGGTTATATTAGGTGGAGGCCCAATAGGAACAGAATTAGCACAGGCACTAAATAGAGTAGGGGTAAAAATTGAATTAGTTGATAAAAATGATACTGTTCTCGCTAGAGAAGAGCCAGAACTTAGCAAATTGTTAACTGAAAGATTAAAAAATGAAGGAATTAATATACATACATCAACAAGAGCAGTTGATGTGAATTTAGAAGAGGATAAAATTTTGGTGAAAGCAATTAAAGATAATGAAGAATTTATTATCGAAGGAGAAAGTATATTAATAGCCTTAGGTAGACGAGTAAGAATAAGTGGAATGAATTTAGAGAAAATAGGAGTAATAACTAATAAAGGTGGTATTGAGATAAATAAATATTTAGAAACTGGGGTAAATGGAGTATATGCAATTGGGGATGTGACTGGTCCTTATAGATTTTCTCATATGGCAAATTATCAGGGGATATTAGCAGTTCAGAATGCATTTCTTCCATTTAATAAGAAGGCTAATTATGATAATGTTGCCTGGTGTACATATACAGAGCCAGAGCTTGCACGAGCAGGTATGTTAGAAAAAGAAGCAAGAGAAAAGTATGGTGATGAAATAAGAATTTATGAACATAGTTACGATAACATTGATAGAGCAAATACTAAAGAAAATAGCATTGGTCTAGTTAAAGTTATTTTAGATAAAAAAGGTAAAGTTCTTGGAGTTAGTATACTAGGTGATAGAGCGGGAGAAATAATTTCAGAGGTTCAAGTAGTAAAAACTCTAGGAATCAACTTTGCAAAATTAGCGGATGTAATTCATCCATATCCAACTTATGCAGAAGTTCTGAATAAAATAGGTAAGAAAGTGAAAGTGGATAATTTATTGAATAATCCTGTGGTTAAGATGTTTAAGAAAAGCAAATAACTCAACAGTGTCGCTAAAAAGAAATTATTGAAATACTAGAGAAAATTGATAACATAAAAATTGTGAAAAATAATTATAAACAATAAGAATTAAAAACATAAGGAGGGAAAAATAAATGAGCAGAAGTATAATACTTTATATTGCAGTAAGTTTAGATGGTTATATAGCAAAAGCTAACGGTGCAGTTGACTGGTTAGGTGGTGAAAGTGATAATCCAAATATTGATAATGGATACGAGGATTTTTATAAGACGATAGACACTGTTGTAATGGGTAGAACTACCTATGAGCAAGTTATCAATGAGTTATCTCCTGATGTTTGGGTTTATGAAGGCAAAAAGTGTTATGTGGCAACTACAAGAAAATCTGAAATTGATGATCGAGCAGAGTTTATAACAGAAGATATTGCTCTATTTGTTAATAAACTAAAAGAAGAACAGGGTAAGGATATTTGGCTTGTTGGTGGTGGTAAGTTAATTGATCAATTTATTAAGAAAGACCTTATAGATAAGTATGTTGTAACAATAATACCAACTATTTTGGGTGATGGTATTCCACTTTTCTTAAAGGAAAATCCAGAAATTAAACTTAGACTTGTTGAAACAAAAACCACTGATGGTATGGTTGAACTTAGTTATGTTAGAAGATAAGTTTTTATAAATTGCGAAGCAATTTATAGTTGTAAGTTGTAAGGTTTAAATTGTAAGTTAAGGACATCTTTCGTATGCGATAGCAAAAGAAAATCATCTATAACTTACATCTTACAACTGAAATAAGGGAATTCCATAATGGAATTCCCTTAAAATTGTATTACATGGTTAAATCATTATATAAGATAGTTCATTTTACCATTTATCGTAATGTACTGCTTTTTCATTATATTTATCTTTAGTAGTTTTTTCTTCAGCTGGATAACCAATGGATATAATTGAAAGAGGTATAACTTGCTGAGGCAAATCGAAGATTTTGCTTATTCCTTCAACAACATCTGAATCTGGATAAACACCCAACCAAACTGCACCAAGCCCTAATGAATGAGCGGCAAGTAGAATGTTTTCAGAAGCAGCTGAACAATCTTGTATCCAGTAAGCTTGATATTTTACCTTTTTAAGGTTTCCACAAACTATGATTGCAACCTTTGCTTCTTTTAGCATATTAGAATAATGCTGAACTTTTGTGATTTCAAATAACTTTTCTGAATCTCTAACAACAATAAAATCCCAAGGGTGTTCATTTCCAGCAGAAGGAGCACACATTCCTGCTTTTAACAGTTCCTTAATTGTATCGATGGATACATATTGGTCAGTATATTTCCTAATGCTTCTTCTTTCATAAATAGCTTTTAATGTTTCCATATAATCGCCTCCGAAAGTATTGTTTGTCTTTATAATAAGTATATCACGTTGTTATTATTTATGGAATATTATAAGAAAACAGAAATTGGTAAATAATGAAAATCTCGTTTAAAATAGTTACGAGTTAAATGTTTCAATTTGAAGTAAACTCTTTGGCAGTTTTTAACGTCTAATAAGTAAGAGCTTTAAAGTTATGGGAAAAGGAGGACATCCCTTGGATTTAGAAGAAAAAGTTATAAAAGCAAAAAAAGGCGATGATAATGCATTTTATGAATTAATTTCAGAGAGGAAAGAAATATTGTATAGAACTGCTTACACTTATGTAAAAAATCGAGATGACGCAATTGAGATTCTGGATGAAACCATTTATAAAGCGTACCTATCATTAAAAAAATTAAAGGATCCAAAATTTTTTAATACCTATCTCACTAGAATTTTAATAAATACCTCACTTGATTATATGAGAAAAAATAAAAAGGTTAATATCGTAGAACTTCAAGATAATATTCCTATTGAAAAGTCTAATTTAAGTTTTGAAGAAAAACACGATTTAAAGGAAGCAGTTAATAAACTTGATGAAAAATATAAGACTATTATAATACTTAAATATTTTCAGGACATGACTATACAAGAAATTTCAAATGTTCTTTCATGTCCATTAGGAACAATAAAGTCACAATTACATAAAGCTCTTAAATTATTGAGAATTGAATTAAAGGAGGGCGAAATCATATGAATGAATTTAAAGAGTTTGAAGAGTTAAAAGAAGATTTTAATAATATCGAAGTTCCTCCACATGTAGATTTAGTTATTGAGAAATCAATAAAAAGGGCAAAAGATTATAAGAGAAGAAGATTTATAAAAAAATCATTTATTGCCGCATCTTTAATGATTTTTATAGTAGCTGGTGCAATGGGTTTTTTAAAGGCACCTAATTTTAATAAATCTAATATTACATTAAAAGGTAAATCAAATGACTTAGAATTAGCTGAAAGCTTGGATAATTCAACTAAAGAAATAGACCCGTTACCAACAGTAGATACTAAAGAAAATTTAATTGCTTTGTTGGATTCTATACCCAGTAATTACGATATTGGGATGAAGGATATTCTTGAAGAGAGTTCTAATTTAAGGGGAGATATCTCAGCAGATAAGAGCTATGGAACAGCTAGTGATGATGTTTCCTTTTCAAATATATATTCAAAAACCAATACACAGGTAGATGGGGTTGATGAAGAAGATTTATATAAAACTGACGGCAAATATATTTATAAGGTGGTGCCTTTTGGCGATGAATCAAGTTTTAATATTATAAAAGCATATCCAGCGGAAGAGATGGAGAACATCAGTAAGGTTACCTTTGAAAAAGGATTTATTCCTAGAGGGCTTTACTTAGAGAATGATAAGGTTGTAGTAATAGGAGATTATTATATTGAAGAAAAGCATGCTCCCAAACCACCGTCTACCCATAGTCTCAGCGAAATAAAAGCTTATGTATATAACGTGTCGGATAAAAGTAATATAACAAAGATAAAAGAAATTTCCATGGAAGGTTATTATGTTTCTTCTAGAATGGTGGAATCAGTTGTTTATATAATTACAAATAAATTTATTGATAAAGAAAATTTGAATAATTCTACTGGAAGAATAACTCCTGAATTTTATGATAGTGATTCTAATAATCCAATAGTTAAAGATTTTTCTTGCATTAAATATTTACCGGATACAATAACACCGAATTATATTAATATTGCATCCCTTAATTTAAATGCGCCTAATGAAACTATAAAAACTGAAACTATTTTAGGGTATGGTAATGATATATTTTCATCTGCTGAAAATCTTTATATCTCAGGTACAAGTTCTGATAAACAAGGAAATGAAAAAACCAATATTTATAAATTTATTTTAGACAAAGGAGATATAAAATTTATAGTTGAAGGAGAAGTGCCAGGTTCAGTTTTAAATCAATTTTCAATGGATGAATATAATGGGTATTTTAGAATTGCAACAACCAATTATAATTACGGAAAGTTATTAATAGATGAGGATAATCTCATTGATTCTAATAAATCATTAAAGAATGATATTATTACAAATAATTATATGAAGAATAATATGTATGTTTTAGATAATAAACTTGATGTTGTTGGTAAGATAGAAGATCTCGCTAAGGATGAAAAAATTTATTCAGTAAGATTTATGGGAGATAAGGCTTATATGGTAACTTATAGGCTCACTGACCCTCTATTTGTAATAGACATTTCAATACCAACAAACCCAAAAGTTTTAGGGGAACTTAAGGTGCCAGGATTTAGCCAATATTTACATCCATATGATGAGAATCATATAATAGGCTTTGGATATGATACTTCAGCAAGTAATGATAATGGGAGAGAAATCACAAGAACTGAGGGTATGAAAATGACTCTTTTTGATGTAAGTGATCTTAGTAATCCAAAAGTTCAATTCTCCACTAAAATTGGTGATAAAAACACAAACTCAGAACTTAGCTATGACCATAAAGCTTTCTTGTTTTCTAAAGAAAAGAATTTAATTGCCTTTCCTATAAACAATGAATATGGTGATGGTTTCCAAGGTGCATATGTTTATAATGTGAATTTAGAGGATGGTTTTACACTAAAAGGTAAAATCACTCATACTAATGAAAAAGAGTTTAATAAGAAATACTCCAATTCTAAACTTGGAAGGCCTTATTGGGCGCATTTAATTGGAAGGATATTTTATATTGAGGACACACTTTATACTCTTTCAAGAGAGTCAATTAAAGCATCAAATATAGAAACTTTAGAAGAAATTAAGAATTTAGAATTAAATCAATCCCCAGAGGGGAAGCGGGTTATCACAGAAGAAAATTAATTTTATTATCCTATGGATATACAAAAGAAGACCAATCCAATTAATAGATTGGTCTTCTTTTGTAAATTATATATTACAACTCATATATATCAGAATATTTATCATTCAAGTAATCAATAAAGTATTTTGCTTTTAATTCTTCACCAGTGATTTTCTTTATAAGTTCAGCAGGCTTATACACAGAACCGTATTTATGCACATTTTCTGTCAACCAATTGTGGATATCTACCATGTTTCCTTCTGATAATTGTGTATAAATCTCAGGGATATCTTTTTTCATAACACTAAGCATTTGAGCTCCATATAAATTACCCAATGCATAACTAGGGAAATATCCAAAACTACCATCTGACCAGTGCATATCTTGAAGTACACCTTCAGAGTCTGATTTAGGTTCAACTCCTAAATACTCTTTATATTTTTTGTTCCAAGCTTCTGGAAGATTTTCTACCTTTAGCTCATCATTTATAAGCATTTTTTCTAGTTCGTATCTAATAATTACGTGAAGGCTATATGTTAATTCATCAGCTTCTATTCTAATTAGAGAAGGGGTAACTTTATTGATACCTTTATAAAATTGTTCTAGAGATATACCATTAAATTGAGGAAATCTTTTTTGAGCCTCTGGATAAAAATATTCCCAGAATTCTTTTGACCTTCCTAAAATATTTTCATAAAATCTTGATTGGGATTCATGAATTCCCATGGAAGTTCCTTCGGCTAGACCTGTACCTTTTAGTTCATCTGCTATGTCCTGTTCATAAATTGCATGACCACCTTCGTGAATACATCCAAATAAAGCAGATCTAAAATCATTTTCATAATAGTGAGTAGTAATTCTAACATCATCTTTGCCAAAGTTAGTAGTGAAAGGATGCTCTGATTCATCAATTCTTCCTCTATTTCTAAAATCATATTTCATTTTTGTTAAAACATATTTTGAAAATTCTTCTTGATCTTTTTTAGGGAATTCTTTAGTAAAGAAAGCACTATTTATATTAACTTGTGAGTTTTCGATTTTTTTTAATAATTCAACAATAGCATCTCTAACTTCACTAAAAACTTCATCTAGTTTTTTTACTGTGATTCCAGGCTCAAACATATCTAAAAGAGTATCGTATTTGTTTTCTTCAAAACCAAGATATTCTACGAACTTTTTTTTATAGTCTACCATTTTTTCTAAATGAGGTTTGAATACATTGAAGTCATTAGAATTTTTTGCTTCTTCCCAAGCGGCGGAAGAGATAGAAGCATCTATTGTATATTGAGTATATATGTCTTCCGGAATTTTCTTTATTTGATTAAATTCTTTTTCTATCTTTTTAATCATAGCTAGAGTAATGTCATCTAAGTTTTTTTCAGTATTAAAATAATCTATAAATTCTTTTACCTTATCATCTGTGATTAATTTATAATATTCTCCACTTAAGTAACCTAGTATTTCGCCTCTATAAGCTTTTCCCTTTTTAGGAGTGTTAACCATAGCATCCCAACTTAGTACTGCCATAGTACTATTTAAATATTCAATTTTTGTAACATATTCTTTGAATTTTCCTAACATAAATCATTCTCCTAACCAATTTTTTTAGTTCACTGTTAACAGCGCACTGTCAACTAAAGTAGTCATAGTATTATTCTACATCAAAAAAATAAAAAGTAAAATAATAGCGATGTTTTAAAAATTTTAACAATTAAAAATTATGAACTATTCCCTAATTTTTATAAGAATTAAGGGAAAACTAAATAGAAACTAATTTTTAAAAATATAAAAGGAGATGGTATTTTGACAAAGCTTTATCCCTTTAATAGCCAATTCGATTTACCTTATTTTCCGGGTGTTTTAGTAGAGGATAATGAAGGCAGAGAGATTGATAGAGAGGATCATAAATTCTACAATGTATTTGTAAATGGAGATTTTATCGGTAGAAAAATTTTACTTGCTCAAAATGATAACATTACTGACATGAGTAGTTATTTGACAGAAAATAATTTTTCGAGATTTTCAACTACAGTTGACGGAAACAATTATTATATTATAGAACCTGATAGTGTTATGGCAAAACAGATGAAAAAGCAATTAGATGTTTATTTAAATATTAAATAAGTTGCCTAAAAATTGACAATAATATTTAATTTAAGTTATAATTATATTAAATATTATTGTCAATTAACTTGAAAATGATATACAAAAAATGATCATAATTTAGTTCGTAAGTTGATTAGTTTATTTTATGTAAAAAATTGACGTAACGGAGTGTGATTTTATGAATATTATGTTAGCTTTGATAATAGCAGCTTTATGTATTTTGTTATTTATTACGGTTCTTCTTTACATAAGTGATGAAAGTCGCATGAAAAGTTTCACCATATTTGCCATAGGGGGAAGCATAGTTTCTATAACGTGTTTTTTAAAAGTTATAGACATTGAATTGTTAAATATTATATTTTTAGAGCTAATAGAAAAAAAACTATTTCTAGTTGGAGCTTTAGTTGCTTTTTTCGGAGTATATAAATATGGCAAGAAGTATCAAAAAGAGAACAAATTTTTAGACATTTTTATACTATGTACAGCAATAATATTATCTATATTAGAGGTGGCTTTAATTCATAAAAATAATACCTTTGATTTAATATTTGGAATAGCATGTGTTATTGGAACTCCATTCATATATTATTTTTTAAGAAAATCCATAATAGGTAAATATATTTCAGGATTCTCTTGTATGCTTTTAGGGGTTCTTTATATATTTTTTGGAACTCATGAAGTATGGCAAGAATACTATGCTTTACAGTATCTATTAAATGCTATTATATTTATATTAATAGGTTTAGGAATGATAATATCATATTTTGAAGAAGTTAAAATACAACTATCCATAAGTGAACATAGTTTTAAGGTGGCTTTGGAAGCTTTAAACGGAGGATTGTGGGAATGTAACCTTTTAACGCAGACTATAAGTTTACCAAAGGATATATTAGAGTTAATTGGATTTGATAACAAAGAGACAAGCATAAAAGTAAAAAAATTAAAAGAGTTTATTTATAAAGGTGATTTAGAAAAGTTCGAATTTAGCTTGAAAACAAATAAATTAAGTAAACTAAAATATTATAAGGAAGAATTCAGAATTAAAAGCCAAGGTATCGAAAATAAATATTTCTTATTTAACGGAAAAGTTATCCTAAATAAAAATGGGAAACCTATAAAAATATCAGGATTTGTTACAGATATTACAGAAAGAAAAGAGAAAGAAGAAAATAGATATAATTTAGCATATTATGATCAAGCAACTTTACTTCCTAATAGAAATTATTTTGAACAAGAATTCTTTGAAAATATAGATAAAGAAAAATATTTTACTATTTTTTCAATAGGGATTATTGGATTCAAAAATGTAATTAATGACCTTCAAGAAAATAGACAACATGAATTATTGAAAGGTATTATTGATATTATAAAAGAAATTTTACCAACAGACAGTGTAATTGATAGATATCAGGAGAATGAGTTTGTATGTGTGATTTATAATAATAATTATAAAAAATTAGATAAAATAATTAATAAAATTTTAGATAATATAAATAATTCTAGAACAATAATAAATAATGGATTTAAAGTAAAGCCAGTAATAGGAATATCACTTTTTCCGCATGATGGCTCAAATCCTGAAGAAATAGCAAAAAATGCTACTTTAGCTATGCATAAATCTTTAGAAGAGGGAAAAAAATATAAATTCTTTGACCATACAATAAAAGATGATTTGATAACAAAACTAGAACTGCAAGATTTATTATATAAAGCTGTAGAAAAAAAAGAATTTCAAGTATTCTATCAGCTTCAAATGAATAGTAGTGGAAACAGTTTTATGGGTGCTGAAGCTTTGGTAAGATGGAATAATGCTGAAAAGGGTATGATTTCTCCAGGTCAATTCATACCTATTGCTGAGACAAATGGTTTAATAGTGGATATAGGAGAATTTGTACTATGGGAAGCATGTTTCACTGGTAAAAGATTACATCAAAGAGGACATAAAAGTTTTTGTGTTTCTGTTAATATTTCTTTGATTCAACTAAGGGATAATAATTTTGATAAGCTTGTTAAGAGCATATTGAAAAAAACTGGATTTAATCCTAATTGTTTAATACTTGAAATGTCTGAGCGTGTTTTTCTTGAATCTATGGAAGAATGCATAAAAACTTTAGAAATACTGAGAAGCATAGGTATAAGAATAGCAATTGATGATTTTGGTAAAGGTGCTGTACCTTTAAGCTATCTTTTAAGTATCCCTATTGATATTCTCAAAATTGATAAATCTTTTATGTTGGGATTAACGAAAGGTTCTAAAAAAATAGCAATTATAGATTCTATGATAGGTATTGCTAAAAAATTGAACTTGTTGGTAGCAGTACAAGGGATAGAAACTGAAGAGCAAATGAGTATAATACAAAAGTTAGATTGCGATATAATGCAAGGATTCTTATTTAGTAAACCAGGGGTTAGTATTGATAATAAAATGATTTAATGATAATCAATCATTTGCTAAAAGACCATCCAATAAACAGATGGTCTTTATTTTTGGTTATTGAAGCTTATTTAAACCTACATGTATTAATGCCTTTTTAATTTGTTCTAGGTTATTACCAATACTGCTTTGGATTGCAGCAGTAATTGTACCTTCAACTATAGCAGCATCTACAATTGACACTTTTTTCTGTATTTCAGAATCTAAATATTCAATGGCCATTTCTGCATTCATTAATGCGCTACCTAAATCAAATATGATTAATACACCATCTTTTGAATACACTTCATTTATTGAACTAATGATTTTCTCGATATCTGTACCAATTCTGCCATCTAAAGTTCCGCCTGCTGAGGCCATTGGTACATTTGGTGCCATTTGACGTGATAATTCTATCAAACCTTCTGCAATTTTGCTACTATGAGATACTATTACTATACCTACCATGGATACCCTCCCTAATTAAAATACTGAAAAACTATAAAATCATTTTAGGGATTCATATACGGTTTCAAAAATAATATAACTTGAAGTAGCCCCTGGATCTTGGTGACCAATGCTTCTTTCACCAAGATAACTTGCTCTACCTTTCTTTGCAATAATTTCTTTTGTATGCTGTACTCCTTTATATGCTGCTTCTTTTGTAAGTTTAAGTGATTCTGTTGATGAGAGATTATTGTCTACTGCTGATTTTAAAGCTTCAAGGGCAGGTTCTATAGCATCTATCATAGTTTTATCACCTAATTGAGCTTTACCTCTCATTTTTATTCCGGCCAAAGCTTCTTCAAGTATTACTATGAAATCATTTATTGTTAATTCGCTTTTACCAGCAACAGCTACACCAGCTTTCATAAATGCTGTACCATAAAGGGGGCCAGAAGCACCGCCTACGTTTGAAATCAAAGCCATTCCAGTTTTCTTTAGAATATTACCTATATCTTTTCCATCATCATTTTTGATTTTTTCAACTACAGCGGAAAATCCTCTACTCATATTTAACCCGTGGTCACCATCACCTATAGCTGCATCAAGCTCAGATAAGAAAGCTTTATTCTCTATTAACTTGTTATTTACTTGTATCAAAAAATCTATAACTTCTTTGCCTGAAACACTCATTGCAATTCCTCCAGTTTTATTTTATTACTTTGAATGCAGGTGTATTTGCTGTCTCATCTAACAATTCTTTCAACTCGCTGTCTAGTTTTATAATACTTATTGAAAAACCTGCCATTTCTAGTGCGGTCATATACTCACCGACAAAAGTTTTATGAATCTTTATTCCTTTTTCAGAAAATATTTCATTCACTCTCTTGTTTACAATATACAATTCCATCTGTGGAGTAGAGCATAATCCATTTATCAATACAGCTATTTCTTCACCTTTTGAAATAGGCATATCTTCTAATATTTTTCCAACTAGATGGTTTGTGATTTCGTCTGAGGTTTTAATTTCTTCCCTATGAGTTCCTGGTTCACCATGAATCCCCATACCTATTTCCATTTCATTTTCTGTTAATGAAAAGTTTGGCTTTCCAGCAGCAGGTACAGTACAAGAAGTAAGTGCCATACCCATACTTCTTACATTTGAGATTACTTTTTCTGCAACTGATTTTACTTCTTCTAAGGAAGCACCTTTTTCAGCTTTAGCTCCAGCTATTTTATGAACAAATATAGTTCCAGCAATACCTCGTCTACCAGATGTGTATAAGCTATCTTCAACGGCAACATCATCGTTTACGATAACAGATTCAACTTTCATATCTTCCATACTAGCCATTTCTTGAGCCATTTCAAAGTTCATAACATCGCCACTGTAGTTTTTGATTACCAATAATACACCTTCTCCGCTATCTACTCCTTTTATAGCTTCTAAAATTTGATCAGGTGTTGGGGCGGTGAATACTGATCCTGAAACAGCAGCATCTAACATACCTTTACCAATATATCCAGCATGAGAAGGTTCATGACCACTTCCTCCGCCGCTAACTAGCGCTACTTTCTCTTTAATAGGTGAATTTTTTCTAACTAGAACATTTGTATTATCTAATTTTCTAACATATTCATGGTGGGCAGCTACAATACCTTTTAACATATCTTCAACTACTAAATTAGGATTATTGATTATTTTTTTCATTCCAATCCTCCTTAAAGTATTATTTTATATTATTTCTACTGAACAGCATTGATATTAGTAATAATCACAATTGTTTAAATAGTTCAACAATTCCATGTTATCATATAACTTAATTCTCAATCAAGTAAAGAACTATTGAATTAGATAGTAAATTCATGTAGACTTTTCACATAGAAATTATTTTGAATTAATTTGAAGGCAAGGTAAAAAAGCTTTCGTCAGTAATAGTGTGAGGGAAGGAGGGGACCATGCAAAGTGTAGATGATATCATTATAAAAAAAGCAGCAAACGGAGACAAGGATGCTTTCAGGATAATTGTTGAACAGTATAAAAATCTTGTTTTTGGGGCTTGCTATAAAATTGTTCAGGATCCCCATGAGGCTGAGAATCTAGCTCAAGAAACCTTCTTGAAAATATATAAGGCACTTCCTCAGTATCGGTATCAGGGGTTTAAAACTTGGGTGATGAGGATAGCTGTTAATAAGGCTATTGATAGCAAACGAAAGATGAAGAAACTAAAAGAAAGAGAAATGAACAATGTAGAAGTCTTGGAGTATATTGAAGATCCTAAAATGTCAGTAGGAGAACAACTTGTGAAAAAAGAAGAAGCATATCAGCTAGCTTTATGTTGCAAGGAACTTCCAGAAAAATATTCAACAATAATCAATCAATATTATATGGAAAACAAGAGTTGCAAAGAAATATCTATAGAACAGAATATTAATATAAAAACTGTTCAAACGAGACTTGTAAGAGGAAGAAAATTATTAAAAGATAGGTTAGAGGGGGTGATTTCTAAATGAAACAACGTGAAAACTTAAATAAAATACATATAAATGATGGTGTATTGCTTAAATATTTTAGTCATGAAGCAAGTGAGGAAGAAGAATCTATTGTTGAAGAATTGTTGTTAAATGATGATGAAATCCTTGAGAAGTATGTTTCTATGTTAGAATCCTCAATAAATACTGATGAATATCTTTCACATAACTTCACTGATAAAGTAATAGAATCTGTGATTATAAGAGATAGAAATTTGAAGAAAAACAGAAGAGTAAACTTAATTACTTATTATGTAGCTGTTGCTAGTATTACAATCATGTTTTCAGTTACCGGTGTGTTTGATAGAGTTTATTCAGGCATAAATTTTAATGCTGAAGCAATTGAAAATAGTTATGAAACTCAATCAAAAACAGATATTAGTAATAAAAAATGGACTGAAACATTGGCAGACAAAACGACAGTTTTTATAGATAATTTTAAAATAATAGGAGGTAAAGAGGGTGAATAAGAGAAAAAGTAAGTTTTTAACATTTTTATTTTCGTTTATACCAGGATTAGGCCATGTGTATTTAGATCATTCTGCAAGAGGAGCGATTTTTTTCATGGCTGCAGTGGGGGATGTATTGTTAACAATTTTTTTAGGTATAACGGGATATTTTTATGAGCCGATAACATTAGTAGCACTACCAGTGATTTGGTTAATCGGACTAGTTGACAGTTTTATATTAGTAGATAAAATAAATATGTCAGCTGATATTAATAGAGCATCAGGAAATCAAATGAGTGTATTTGATAATAATGGATTTAAGAAAGAATCAAATACAATGAGTACAAAAGTACTTTTATCTACATTGATGTCTGTTGTGCCTGGTTTGGGTCATATGTATTTGGGCTTAATGAAGAGGGGAATTCAATTAATGGCCGCATTCTTTATAGCTTGGTACTTTGTAAATAGTTTAAGGGTATCAGCATTTATGGTCTTAATACCAATCGTTTGGGCATATAGTGTTTTTGATGCAATGCATAAAGCTTCATCAGAAGAAGAATTGGAAGATGAAGATTTATTCGCTACTATACCTGGGCTAACAAAGAATATGAGCAAAATTATTGGTTATATTTTGATTTCAGTTGCCTTTATAATGGTTTTCCAAAGCGTTGCTATACCATTAATATCTGACTATATAGGATATAGGTTGGGTGAATATTTCAGAACAATAATCATAGCACTTGTTTTCTTTATTGGTGGAATCAAGTTATTAAGAGATACGAAGAAAGAAGACAAAAATACTGCAATTTCTGAAAGTGTAATTGAAGAGGAGAGTACTGAAAAAGAAAATGAACCAAATAGTATGAATGAAGAAGATACTGAAATCATAGAGACTATAAATGCGGTAGTGTTAGCAGATTCTCCTGGAGTGGATAGTACTCAAATGATTAATGTTGAAGATATTATGAATAGAATAGAAAATGAATAGACTTAATAAAAAGCTGACGTTGACGTCAGCTTTTTATTAAGTTTTAGGTATTTTAGTTATTGACGCATAAAAAAAAATATGATATTCTTTATTAGACGACCGGTCTAATAGGAGTTGATATTTTGAACAAAAGAGAAGAAATTATTACGATTTCAGCAGATCTTTTTCATAAGTATGGTTATAGCAATGTAGGTTTAAAAAAAATACTTGATACGGCAAATATTCCAAAAGGAAGTTTTTATCACTATTTTAAAAGCAAAGATCAACTATTGATGGAAGTTATCAATTTTTTTGTGGAAGAAATGTTTAGTATTTTAGAACAATTTCCTCAAACGATTGATGGATTAAAAAGTTTTTTTAACGCTTATTTTGACAGATTTGAATCTTTGAATTTTACAAGAGGATGTCCAATAGGAAATTTTGCACTTGAATTATCTGATGTTAATGAAGGGGCAAGAGATTTAATGGAAAAATGGGCTAATAGATTAAAAGAGCATATAAAAAAAATTCTAGTTTCTGAAGGTTATGAAATTGATGAATGTGAAAGTATAGCTTCTTTTATGGTTTCTGCTTTTGAAGGTGTATTATTAAAGGCAAAAATTGAGAAAAATAAAAAGCCTTTAGATGAGTTTACAAAGTTTATTTTCGATAAAATTTTAATTAAAATGGAGGAATAGAAGATGAATATTAAAGAAAAAATAACTAAAATTTTGGATGAGACATCTCTAATGAGAATTGCAACAATTAGTTTAGAGGGAATGCCAAAGGTTAGATCAGTCGATTTTGCAAGAGATTTAGAAGACGAATCTAAAATATATTTTATGACTTTTAAGAACACAAATAAAGTAAAAGAACTTTCTTCTAATAATAATGTGCATATAGTTGTAGATAAAGAAGCAAATTCTATAGAAGAATTAGCACAAGTGTTATATTTAAAAGCATCTGGACAAGCATTTTTGGTTGAGACACAAGAAGAAGCACAAAAAGCTATGGGATTTATTATGAAGAAATATCCATACCTAGCTAATTTGCCAGGAGATCCAAGTATGATGGCATTTTATAGAGTTGATTTGAAAAATGTATTTGTTACAGATAATAATGTACAATTTGGACATACAGAAGAGTTAAGTTATTAATAATTTTTTCCTAAAATATATTTAATCTCAGCAAAACTTTTAGATTACTAATTTTATATATTAAATAAAAGATTTTAAAAATTAACCTTGCAAATGATAACCATTTTCATTTATAATGTAATTAAGCTAATGAATGGTTTATTTTCTAGGAGATGATGAGATGGTAGGTAAAATTATTACATATTTAGTAACGACACTTATTATTATCTATACAATATATATTTTAGTGAAAAATTTAAAACAAAAATTTAAGGGTAAATGTGGAAGCTGCAGTTCATGTCCTCATGAAGATAATTGCCCATCTAAGAAAGAGTAGTTCAAAATGACAAAACACCAAACGGTTATATAATGACCCTTGGTGTTTTTGTTTGCTTTTTATATAAAGTTGAATTATAGTTATCTTATAAATATCATTTCAAAATGGAATTTAAATTTACTATAGTTATCGAATCCTTATCAAACTGGACTAATCCTTCATTTCTCATTTTATTCAACTCTCTGGATAATGAAGTTCTTTGTATACCCATTCTTTCCGCTAAATCTTTTTTTGTCATATTTAATTTTATATTATTAGATTTCTGAAGGTAGTATTCATAAGTCAAAAAATCTGTAATTGATTCTCTGATAGATTTCATATGTATGGATTTGATTTTACTTGTGAGAATAATAGTTTTATCTGATATTTCTTTTAGGTAATTAATTAAGAAATTTTTATTTGCTTGGCAAAAAGTTAAAACTAGTGATTTATCGATATGGAGGATTTTAGTATCAACCTTTGCAATAATGGTCATAGGATAAAAAGGTGATTTGGCATATAGCAAGTTACCTCCGAGTATTTCACTTTGAGAAAATTCAGAAACAGTGAGTACATTTCCGTTAATATCAACTTTCTGAACAGTTATCTTTCCCTTTAATATCACATCTAGTGTTGTACATTTTTCACTTTCGAAATGAATCATAGAGTTCTTTTTATAAAAGGAAATTTTATATTTATCTATATTAAATAATTCCTCTAGTTCTTTAGAAGAAAAATCTGAGAATATATCAAGTGTTTTTAATAATTGAAAGTAATTTTCTATTTTCATGTAAACCCCTCCCTAATAGACAAACTGATTCTAAATTTGCGTTAGCTAAAAAAATATCACAGAAAAATTATACCATTATTAAAAAAGAGTTACCATGGTAACTGTGTTAATCTATGAAATATTCTATCATTAACTTAATATAGAAAATGATTATGTTTAAAATAGTATTGAATTTTCCAGTTTACAATTCACAGGTGACAGATGCTAGGTGACAGTGTTCAGTTTACAGTTGACAGTAGTGGATACTTTCACTGACGTGAAAGGTTTTAATTTTAAAAAAATTAATAATTCCTTTTGCATCAGCAAAAGATCATTTACTGTCAACTGTATACTGTCAACTGATAACTAAAAGAAGGGGAGAGTTATATGGATATTTTCACAATTAGTTTATGGATTATAACGGGGAGTGCTTTCGCATTTTCAATGAAAAAGGATAAGAAAAAAACTTTGAATTCTATAAAAATGGCTAGAAGTATGATGGGAAACATGGTAGGTGAGATAGTTGGAATATTATTTTTGATAGGAATAATGCTAACATTTGTGCCACCAGAAACTATCAAAACGGTTTTGGGACAGTCTAATGTTTTTATTTCTACGATAGTTTCGGCTTTAGTTGGTAGTGTTACATTAATTCCAGCTTTTGTAGCATTTCCTTTAGTTGGTTCCTTCGTTGATATTGGGGCAAGTATAGTTCCAGCAGTAGCATTTTTGACAACATTAACAATGGTAGGAGTTGTTACTTTTCCACTGGAAAAAAAAGAATTTGGACTTAAATTTACATTAGTGAGGAATGGGTTAAGTTTTATATTTGCAGTAATTATTGCATTAGTTATGGGGGTGTTGATTTAAGATGAAAATGTCTCAGAGTCTAAAGTTACAAAGCTTTAAGAAGAATAAATTACTTATTTTTGTAGTATTAATATATATAGGTATGTTTATGGTTATGAGAGAAAAAGCTGTTCAATCTTTTCATAATAGTATGTATTATGTCATAGAAATGATAGAAATAATACCCGTTATTTTCATATTAACATCATTAATAGAAGCATGGGTTCCCAAGAAAGTAATCATGAATAGCTTTGGGAAAAATTCAGGGGCAAAGGGATGTATATATTCATTTTTGATAGGTAGCTTATCAGCAGGTCCGATATATGCAGCTTTCCCTATATGTAAAATGCTGTTGAAAAAAGGTGCAAGCATTATGAATATTGTAATCATTTTAAGTGCTTGGGCAGTTATAAAAGTGCCTATGTTAGCAAATGAAGCAAAATTTCTAGGTATCAAATTTATGGGTTTTAGATGGATACTTACGCTAATTTCAATAACAATAATGGGGTATGTGGTTTCAAAAATAATTGGAGACGGTTCACAAATTTTAGCAGAAAATAAGCAAAAAATTGGGGACGGTTCAGAAATTCTTGAAAAGGACAGGGGTTCTCGTATATTGATTGATAGGCAGTACTGTATTGGTTGTGGAGTTTGTGTTAGACTAGCGCCGAAGAAATTTAAGGTACAGGATGGGAAGGCAATTCTTATTGATGATTTGTATACAGAAGATATGAAGTTAAAGATAAAAAAAGTAGTTGATAATTGCCCTACTCATGCAATTTCATATATATAAAAATAAAATGCTAATATAAAAATTTTCATAGCCTTTAAAAGGACCTTGTTTACCCCTATTTGAAATTGAAGATTTGCAAAAATTCAAAAATGAAAATGGAGGTATAAAAACGAGGAAAAAAAGTGCATCAAGATATGTGAGAGTACTGTGGCTATTGATTATTTTATTTGTTATAGTTTCGGGCTTTAGACAATTTTTTATGGATCCGACAGAAATTCTAGAGGTATCTTATTTTGATGGTTTTGGCACTTTACGTATTAATAAAATAGATAAACTTCCAGCGGATAAATCCCTTGGTTTGGGAAAATTTATAACAAAAAAAGTAGATAATGATAGAAAATATTCATGGTATGTTAATCAAGGAGATACAGGGAAATTTTCTAGTACAAATTGTGGGCCAGCTTGTGCTGAAATGATTGGGAAGTGGATAGATAAAGATTTTCAAGGCACAGCAGAAGAAGCAAGAAAATTAGATTATTGCGATGAAGGTGGTTGGTTTACTGAGAATATACAAAATTATTTAGCAACGTATGAAATAGAATCTAGGATTGTAGCGAATGTATCTAAGGAAAAGATAATTATTAACCTCCAAAATGGAAATATTGTAGTTTTAGCTTTAAAAATTGGTGACATTTCTTTAAATGATCCGAAAAAGAACAGTGAACATACTGGAAGATTTTATGAAGCAGATGGAGGACATTTTATAATAGTTAAGGGTTATATAGTAGTTGATGAAGTTACTTATTTCAAAGTATATGATCCTAACAGCTGGGAATATGTTTATGGTGATGATTCCCCAATGGGAAAAGATAGATACTTTTTGGCTGATGAAGTGGTAGAAGCATCAAAAGTTTGGTATGATGAATTGTTACTGATAAGGCCAAAATAACAATAAATAAAATAGAAATGGTATAAATGAAAGATATATATCTAAAATTGCTAACGAAGTTATTTGTTAGCAATTTTTTTATAATATCTATGTTTTTACAACATAAAATACTTAAATATGATAATCGTTTACCATTTCAATGTGGCAATTAGTTTATAAGTTTTGGCATTTAATATAAACATTTTCAATGATATAATGAACCTACAATCTTAATTATCGATAATTAATTGTAGTATTAGAGAAGTGTGCTTTTCAACAAAAGAATATACTATATTATATTATGAGGTGAAAACATGAGAGATATGAAAGAAAAATTACAATCGTTTTCAGGTTCAATGATGATTCCTATTATTTTACTTGTAATAGTAGGTTTTTATGTAAGTATTGCTAGTTCATTCACAGGATATATTCTGACAGAGGGAACGCTTTTATATACATTATTCTCTGTTATTTCTAGTATAGGTTTTATGATTATGAGATATTTACCGTTTTGGTTTGCAGTTGGTGTTGCATTTGGTTTGGCTAAAAGAGAAAAAGGTTGGGCTGCTTTTAGTGGACTTATAATGTTTATGTCTTTTAATACAGTTATAAGCACTTATGCAGGTGCGCAAGGGTGGAATGCTGATACTACAACAGTTACTCACTTGGTTGAAAATTTAGGATGGGCGATGGAAAAAGCTCAAAACTATAATGCTTTATGGAAAGACGTTGCAGGGATTTTTACATTTGATATGGGAATTTTCAGTGGTATACTTACAGGTATTGTTACTGCAGCTATTCATAATAAATGGTACAAGAAAGAGTTACCAAATGTATTTTCATTCTTTAGTGGTCCAAGATTTGTAGTTATATTAATTACATTATTTGCAATTCCATTAGGGATAACTACTTATTATGTTTGGCCAGTAATTGCGGCTGGTTTGCAAGGGCTTACTAAGTTAATAACTACATCAGGATTGTTTGGAACTTTTCTTTTCGGAGCAATGGATAAAGCGTTATTGCCATTTGGAATTCATCATTTAATTGCGTTCCCAATAGAATATACACGTGTTGGTGGAGTAATGGAAATCGGTGGAATTGTTTATGAAGGAGTTAGAAATATTATTATTGGTCAAGCTGGTTCACCAGAAGCAACTGGCTATATAGTACGTAACTTTACTACAGGTAGAATTTTGTTCCAATTTGGTGGACTTCCAGGAGCAGCAGCGGCAATATATGCAACTGCAAAACCTAAAAATAAAAAAATGGTAGCATCTATAGTTATCCCTGCAGTAATCACTGCAATGTTTGTAGGAATTACTGAACCTATTGAATATACATTCTTATTTGTAAATCCTTTATTGTATTATTTAATACATGTACCATTAGCAGGGATTGCATATATATTAACTGAAATTACAAATGTATCTATCAATGGACACGCTGTGTTTTTTATGATACCAAACTTATTCCAACCGCATAAAGTACATGCATTGTCACTTTTAATATTAGTACCAGCTTATTTTGCAACATACTTCTTCGCATTTAAGTGGGCGATTCTTAAATTTAATATTCTTACACCAGGAAGAAAAGATGATGATAAAAATGTTAAATTATATTCTAAGAGTGATTATAAAGAAAAACAAAAAAACGATAAAGAGAATTCAGATAATTTAACCATTAATATAATTAAAAATTTTGGAGGAAGAGATAATATTGAAAGTGTTACTAATTGTGCGACTCGGTTAAGAGTTACGGTTAAGGATTCTTCATTAGTATCAGAAGACTCCATTTGGATCGAAAGTTTACAGGCTAAAGGGGTAGTGAGAAACAATAAAGGTTTTCAAATTATTTATGGTCCAAGAGTAATGACAATTGCAACAAATGTAAAGGATGAATTAAATATTAATTAAATTATAAATAAGAGGCATTCTTTCGAGAAAGCCTCTTATCTCGCTATAATTTATTTTATAATAAGGTGGGTGAATAATGACTGATATTGTCATGAAAAAGTTACAAGCTTATAGATTGGATATGAAAAAAGATATAGCTGAATTAATTGCTATTAACTCCGTAAGAGATTTAACGACCAAGAAAGATAATGCTCCATTTGGTGCTGGCATTAGACGGTGTTTTGATAAAGTGATAGAATTTGCTAAAAGGGAAGGCTTTAATGTAAAAGATTTTGATGGATATGCAATGCATATTGAATATGGACAAGGACTAGAAGTTCTTGGTATTCTATGTCACTTAGATATAGTAGGTATTGAAAACCGAGAAAAATGGAATAGTAATCCATTTGGTTTAATTGAAAACAATGGGTTCTGGTATGGTAGAGGCATCAATGATAACAAAGGTCCAGTGGTTGGCTGTTTGTACTTATTAAAGATTTTAAAAGAGCTAAATTATCATCCGAATAAAAAGATTAGACTTATTATTGGGGGAGCAGAAGAAACTACTTGGGAATGTATGACGCATTATTTTAAATATAATGAAATGCCGACTTATGGCTTTTCACCAGATGGGGACTTCCCAATTATTAATTGCGAAAAGGGTATTGGATACTATCATTACCATGGAAAAAAGAGAGCAATCAATAATGGGGTTTTTAACATTATTTCAATTAAATCTAATGAAGATATAACTAGAGTATGTTCACATGTTGAGATTTGTATAGAAACACAGCTAGCTGATAAGTTAGTAAATTCTATTTCATATAAAAATATAAATATTAGTATTGATAATAATAGAGTAACGCTTATTTATGAGGGAACATCAGCTATTGGTAGAAATCCTCATAAGGGCGATAATGCAATTTTTCAATTTGTACGAGATTTCAAAGAAATAGATGGTTTAGATTCACGAGGAAGAGAATTGGTTGATTTTTTATATCGATATTTTGTAGATTCCATTTATGGCGAAAAACTTGGACTTTATTATAAAGATGAAGAAACAGGACATACTACAAATAATCTTTCTTATGTATTATTAACTCAAAATGATTTTAAAGTTTCATTTGATTATAGATATCCAAAGGGTATAGACTATGTAAAGATTATGGAAAGGCTCAAAGAAATAGGAATTGAAAATGAATTAGAGTTAGTGACTATAAAGGAAATGCCTCTACTTTATGTATCACCTGATAGTGAGTTGATTAGCGCTTTGAAGACAGCTTATCAAAATATAACAGGTGATATACCACAATTGTATTCAAAGGGAGCAGCTAGTTATGCTAGAGCATTAACACAAGCAGTTGCATTTGGACCTACATTTCCATCTGAAATAGCCAACTCACATAAACCAAATGAATGTATCAAAGTAGATGATTTTATGAAAGCATTGAGCATATATGCTGAAGCGGTAAGACTACTAAGCTAGTGCTGTTAATATACTTATAAATGAATATTTTCAAAATTTTTAAAAATGAATTCAAATTATACGAGGTGATATTATGACTGCAAGAGTTTTTCAAATTATCAATATGTTAATTAATACAAATGATATTATGACGATTGATTACATTGCCAAGGAATTGAATTTTTCAAATAAAACTATTAGAAATGATCTGAAGAGTGTGGAAAATTTGTTAGCAGAAAATGATTTGAAGCTTATTAAAAAAACAGGAACTGGCATTTATATTGAAGGTGACGAAAAAAATAAATTAAAGATGATTTGTAATATTAAATCGTATAAACAAGTAAATTTACAATATTCATCTAGGGATAGGCAGTTATATATTTTAAATCAACTTTTGGCAAACAATAAAAAAACAACAACTAGTAGTTTGCAAAATGAACTTTATATTAGTAGACCATGTGTTTATAAAGATTTGGAAAAAGTTAAAGAATGGTTAATGGAAAAAGACATTGACTTGATATTTGATAAGGGAAAAGGATTCGTACTTCATGCTGGTGAGAAAAGAATTAGAAAGGCTATTTTTGATCTTTTTCTTATAAGTGAAGATTATGATGAAATAGTTGATATGCTTGAAAGAAAAAACAACTCTGATAATGTTAATTATGCTTCTATAAATTATTTTTCCTATTCACAAAAAGAAGATATTTTATGGATTGATTATGAAAAAGTGAAAAAAATTATTTCAGGTCTTGAAGAAAAGTTGAATGTTAAGTTTATAGGTACTGATTTAACGAGGTTAACAATTAAATATTCTTTGGCTATTACAAGGATGCTAGATGGCAAATTTGTAGATATGAAGGATTCTACTTTAAAAGGACTTCAGGAATTGAGTGAGTATGAAAAAATGTTCGAAGTAGCTAAAGAAATTGAAGAAGAATTTGATATTGAAGTATCAGAAGAGGAAATAGGATATCTATTTGGTATTACAATAGTATCAAAAACTCATTTGGAGGATATTGATTGGAATATAGATGAAAAAACATTAGTAATTAATAAAATTGTTACTCAAGAAATAGTTGAGTTAACAAAAGAAAGTTATAATATATCGGATGAAGTTAACTTTTATAATGGATTAAATCATCACTTAAAGTCTGTTACAAATAAAATTAAATATGGCTTGGATTTTGATAATACACTTGTTGATGAAATTAAAAAGAATTACCCAGATCCTTTTGATATTGCAATGAAGAGCAAATCTATATTTGAAGAATACTATAGTTTTGAAATTCCATTAGAAGAGGTAGGGTTTATTGCTTTGCACATTGCAGCAGCAATAGAGCGTAGTAAAAAACCTCTTTCTACTTATGTGATTTACCATTCAAGTTATAGTGAGATTAAGTTGATGATAGAAATTCTTAAAAATAATTTTAATCAACTTAAAGTTGAGAAAGTGATACCTATTTCTATGATAGATGATATTAATAAGAATGAAGTGGATTTAGTTATTACAACACAGAAATTAGAAGAAGAATTAGATAATAATACGGTGATTTTACCTACAGCATTAGTCTATGATGATATGCAGAAATTCTCCAAGATACTTCGAAATATCTACGAAGAGCAAAATGATAAAGATTTAAAAAAGTACCATAAGTAATGGTAATTACATTTACAGTAGAGAAATAATTATCATGATATACTATGAATATAGACAAAAGAAAATATAAAAAATATGGAATATAAAAATAAGGAGTGATAATATGAAGCACATAAAAATTGCTGCAGGACTAGCTCATGTTAATTATGGACATATTGCTGGTGTTGTAAAGGAAGCTGTAGATGCTGGTGCAGATTATGTACATTCAGATGCTGCAGATATGCATGATTTGAAAAATCTACAAATAATGGGTGGTCACCAAATTATAGAAGGAATTAGACCAGTTACTGATAAGATGATTGAATGTCATATTTATACAGAAACTTGTGATAGATTGTTTATAGAAAAACTTGCAGACGTTGGAACTGATATGTTGATATTACCAGCTGAACACTTTCTTGGTGCACAATTAGCATATATTATGAATTATTGCCGTGAATTTGGTATGAAATTTGGATTAACAGTTGGATGCTATACACCTTTATCTTTTGTTGAAGAATCAATTTATGATATTGATAGATTACACATAGTTACTCATGGAGTAGATGAAACAGATGGTAAGGACAACTGGGGATGGCGTAGAAGTGCAGTTGATCTTGTAAAAAGAGCTAGAAAATTGATTGATGAAAAGAATCCAAAATGTGAATTAGCAATAGATGGTGGATTAAGATATAACAATATGGAGCCATTAATTGAATGTAATCCAGATGTAGTTATACTTTCATCAGCAATCTTTAAACATCCTGATGGTATTGCAGCAGGAGTAAAATCTTGTAGAGAAGCGATAGATGAAGCAGCTAAAAAATTTAATTTATAGAGATAAATTTTTAAGGTGGTAATGAAGAAATGTTTAAAAAACTTTTTAAGAAAAATGAAAAATTATCTTGGTTGGTGCCTTTAACTGGTACGGTTAAATCAATTACTGCTGCGCCAGATACAGCTATTGCAAAAAGAATGTTAGGAGATGGCTTTTGTGTTGATCCTACAAATGGAAAAGTATATTCTCCTGTTAATGGAAGCATAGTGATGGTTTTCCCTACTAAGCATGCCATTGGTATCCAGGCAGATACTGGTCATGAAATATTAATACATGTTGGAATAGATACTGTTAACCTTAATGGCGAAGGCTTTGAAATTTATGTCCAAGCAGGAGATAAGGTACAAGCAGGAGATTTATTGCTTGATGTTGATATTGATAGTATAAAAGATAAAATACCATCTTTAGTTACTGCCGTTGTTATTACTAACTTAGAAGGTAAAACTGTTGAATTATCAAAACTTGGTGAAGCAAAACAAGGGGATGCTATTACTTTAGAAATTATTTAAGTGTTAGTTATCTTTTGACCATGCAAACATAAGTAAACATAGATTTAAATTTCATAATCTAATTGTAAAAATTAGAATGGAATTTAAATCTTTTTTAATTTCTAAATTTTAGTAATAATGTAGTTGATCTTAATAAAAAATACTCATATTAGGAAAATTATTGAAAAATGATTGACAAAATAATAAAGGCGTGTTAATATTATTACAACAAGTAAATAAATTAACATTATGTAATTAAATTAACGTTAGGAGGGGTTATAATGAAATTTATGACGGCAGAACCATTTAGAATTAAAATGGTGGAAAGAGTTAAGAAGAGTACAAAGGAACAACGTCAAGAATGGCTTAAAGAGGCTGGGTACAATGCATTTAAACTGAAAGCGGAAAATGTGTACATCGATTGTATTACAGATAGTGGAACATCAGCAATGAGTACTGAGCAGTGGTCAGCATTGATGCTTGGTGATGAATCATATGCTGGATGTAAAAGTTTTTACAAGTTCGAGGAATCAGTTAAAGATATATTTGGCATGCCATATGTTCAACCAACTCATCAGGGACGAGCTGCAGATTATATTATGTCCCAAATATACGCAAAAAAAGGAAAATACGCTATAGGAAATATGCATTTTGATACATTTAGAGGAAATGCAGAAATTTTAGGAGCCTTAGCAGTAGATTACGTTATAGATGAAGGTATGGATGCAGCAAGTGATCCTCATCCTTTTAAAGGAAATATTGATATAAATAAAATGCAAAGTTTAATAGATGAAAAAGGCCAAGAAAGTATATCTATAGTTATTATAACAGTAACATGCAATAACAATGGCGGACAACCAGTATCAATGCAAAATATAAGAGAAGTTAGCGCTTTAGCTAAAAAACATAATATCCCAGTTGTAATTGATAGTGCAAGATTTGCAGAGAATGCATATTTTATTCAACAAAGAGAAGAAGGATATAAAAATAAATCAATAAAAGAAATCACAAGAGAAATGTTTTCATATTGTGAGACAGCTACAATGAGTTCTAAAAAAGATGGATTAGTTAATATGGGTGGTTTTTTAGTAACAAGAAACAAAGATGTCTTTACAATGGCAAATACAATGGCAATTGTACACGAAGGATTTTTGACTTATGGAGGAATGTCCGGAAGAGATTTGGAAGCACTAGCTGTTGGTCTTCAAGAGGGATGCGATGAGCAATATCTAGAATATCGAATTAAGCAAGTAGAGTATCTTGGTAATAAACTTAAGGAACTAGGCATTCCTATAGTAGAACCTACTGGGGGTCATGGAGTATATGTTGATGGAAGAAGATTTTTTCCACAAATTCCACAGAGTGAGTTTCCATCACAAAGGCTTGTAACTGCACTTTATGAAGAAGCGGGAGTAAGAGCGGTTGAATTAGGAGCTTGCGCTTTTGGATCAAAAGATCCTGTTACCAAAGAACCAATTTGGCCTGAACTTGAAACTATGAGAATAGCAATTTCTAGAAGGGTTTATACCAATGATCATATGGATGTAATTGCAAATGCTCTTGGTGAAATCTATAAAAATAGAGATGAATATAGAGGATTGAAATTAGTATATGAAGGACCAGTTACAGCTTTAAGACATTTCACTGCTGGATTTGAGTTACTATAAATTCAAATTGTATTTCGACATAATGTTAAAGATTCTAGTTGAAAAGTTGATTTATACGTGTCCAAAGTTCGTTTATATTTAGAAATTTTGATACACGTATAAATCTAGTTTTGTTTTGGAATCTTTATAAATAGCGCTGAAGGAGACATTATATGAGACAATAGTTAACCATCATAGGAGAGAGAACCAATTGTCTAAAAGTAACGACAAGGTGTATGGTTTAAATCATATATATTCTGGAAGGAGGCTTTTTATGGAAATACACAGAAAAGAAAAATCTAATATTGGAACAGAAAGGGAACAATGGTCTTCAAGACTTGGTTTTGTTCTAGCTTCAATAGGGGGTGCTATTGGATTAGGGAATGTATGGAAATTTCCTTATACTGCTGGTAAATATGGAGGCGCTTCATTCATCGTAGTATACCTGATAGCTTTAATTTTTATTGCAACCCCATTATTAATAACAGAGTTTGCAATTGGAAGAAAAACGAAATTGAATTATACCGGAGCTCTCAAAAAACTATTTCCTGGTAAAAAATTATATTTATTTGGAATTGTTGGTGTTATAGTTTTAGTAATTCTATTATCATTTTATTTTGGAGTTGCAGGTTGGACAATAGCATACTTTTTTAAATCAATTTTTGGAACATATGCAGGAGCAGCACCAGATCAAGTAGGTTCACAATTTGGAGCTTTTTTAAATAATCCAATGGAATTGTTCTTTTGGCAATTTTTGATGGTAGTAATCACAGGATTTATTGTAGTTAAAGGAATTCAGAGTGGTATTGAAAAAGTATGTAAAATTCTTTTGCCTATACTATTTATTATGATTATTGGTTTGGTAATCAAGGCTGTAAGTTTACCAGGAGCAGGTGCTGGACTAGAATTCTACTTAAAACCTGATTTGAAAGCTCTTACACCTGAAGCAATATTAGCAGCCATTGGACAGGCATTCTTTACACTAGGGGTAGGTTGCGGTAATTTGGTTATATACGGAAGTTATCTAAACAGGAAGAAAACGATTGCAAGCAGTTCTATGATGGTAGCTATGGGTGATACTTTGGCGGCTATTTTAATGGGTTTCATTATATTTCCTGCAGTATTTGCTTTTGGTATTGAGCCTTCTGCTGGACCTCCACTCGTGTTTATTACATTACCTATTATCTTTGCTCAAATGAAGTTTGGTATGATATTTGGTGCAATATTTTATTTATTATTATTCTTTGCTTGTTTAACATCTACAATATGTATATTAGAAGCCATAATTGGATATTTTGTAGATGAATGGGGATGGAATAGGAAAAAAACTGTTTTCATAGGATGTAGTTTTATTTTCACCTTAGGAATTTTTCAGATGTTATCATTTGGTCCGTGGGCAGATGCTAAATTATTTGGAAAAACAATTTTTGAATTATCTGATTACCTAATAACTAATATTTTGCTTCCAGGTGGTGGATTGTTTATGTTGATCCTAGCTGGACATATTATGAATACTTCGGAATTACTTGAAGAGATTAATATTGGGGAAGGTATGAAAGTGAAAAATTACTATAAAATAACAATAAAATATATCGCTCCAATTGCAGTAACAGTAGTTTTTCTACAACTGTTGGGAATAATAAAATTCTAGATACGATTAACAATATATGGAGGTACAATGGTATAATACTATTGTGCCTTTTTATGTTATAATTTACTAGTAATGAATAAAGTTTATCTTTAAATAGAGGGGGAATTCACGTGAATAACTTATCATCATACTTACCAATTGTAAAATTTATGTCGGATTTCTTGGGAGCAGAAGCAGAAGTTTTATTATGTGATGCAGAAAAGAAGCAAGTGATATATGTAGAAAATCCACTTTGTTCTGAAACAAAAATTGGAAGTGAAATTGGTGATTTGGAACAAAAATTTATAGATCAGAATATTTATAAGGAAAAAGATTTTATTGGAAATTATAGAGCTTTTTCAAAAGAGAGAAAGAAATTAAGATCTTCAACTCTTTTTATTAAAGATGACCTTGGTGAGTTGAAAGGTTTGATAACAATTAACTTTAATGTAGATCAGTATTTAGAGTTAAGAGGATTGATTGATAAAATTATTAATGGTAATTCAAAGAATGCTGTTTTAACTGGCGAAAAGAACTTTTACGAAAGTTATAATATGTCATTTGAAGATATGATGAATTCTACCATAAGTGAAGCATTGAAAAAGTTTGATGTTTCTCCAGAGAGATTGTCATACGATGAAAAGATGGAGCTAATAAAAATTTTAGATGAAAAAGGAACATTTTTGATTAAGGGATCGGTAGCCGAGTTAGCTAGAGCATTAAACACTACTGAAACTACAATTTATAGATATATCAATAAATTGGATTAAACACTTTAATGCATATTTTGGTTAAACCACAAAAAGTAAGTTGAACTAATATCAACCACAATTTGTGGATTAACCATAGTTTGAGTAATCAAAATTATTTAGTAATTAGAAAAACCGTATAAAAGAATATATAGCGTAAAAGTTATCGTAACAAGCTTTAGAAATTCTTATTTAAGAAAATAAATTAGAATTTCTTAGTTAAGTGAAGTAGCTTTCTAGCTATATATGCCTTTGTTCTTTTAGCTAAAGATTAAGTTTGTCATAATTATTTAAGAATTTAATTAAGTCTTCTCTTATTATATCTGAGCCATTTTCTAAATTTGATTCGATGTTTATTGAAAGTACAGGATCATGTAGAGATAGTCTCATTAGGCACCAGCCATATTGATTTGCACAACTAATACGAATTCCTTCATAATTATTAGGTACAATACCCCAGCCATCAATGTTCGAAATGTAATCTTCAAAAGATTTAATTATATTATTTCCGTATTCAGTGAAATTATTGCAGTTTATCTTAATTCTAATTTCTTGGGATGACAAAGGTTCATTCAATGAACAAATTAAATCATGTAGATGTAAACCTTCCTTCTTTAGTTGAATCATTTTAATGAGTAACTTTACCACTATATAAGCACCATCATCTAAGAAGTAATTTTCTTTAAATGCAGCATGTCCACTTGTTTCAATGGCTAAATGAGTTTCTCTATTGCTTTCATTTAATCTTATAGCTTCATTAATAACATTTTTATAACCCCGCTTAAATCTATGATGAATTCCACCTAATGATTCAATATAAGTTGTAAGTCCATCAGAAGTTACTGAATCAGTTACTATTGTTGTATTTGGATATTGCTGAAGTATAATATTAGAAATCAGAGCAATAAGTTTATTTCTATTAATTATTTTTCCATTACAACCAACAATGGCAGCTCTATCAACATCTGAATCAAAAATTATTCCTAAATCAGCTTGATTCTCTAAAACACATTTCTTTATTGACAGCATAGCGTCTTTATCTTCAGGGTTTGGAATGTGATTTGGAAAAGAACCATCTGGTTCTAAAAATTGACTACCTTCTATATTGGCACCTAAAGATAATAATACTTTTTTTGCAAAAAAACCTCCGGCGCCATTTCCGGCATCAACAACAACCTTAGTGTTTAACAATGGTTTTTCTTCCCCAGTATCAACTTTTATTTTATTTATTAATAATTCGGAGTACTTAGATATTAAATCAAAATTTGTGACAAGAGTTTTAGTTTGTACTTGAGTATTGCCACAAGCTTCTGTATTATCTAATTTTTCAGTTAAAAGAAGGAGTTCTTTTATTTGATTTTTTTCTAAGCCGCCTTTTTTAGTAAAAAATTTAAATCCATTTCTATTAAAAGGAAGATGGGAAGCTGTAATCATAATAGCCCCGTCAGCTTTTATTCCATCAATAATAGTACTCATGAACATAGCAGGAGTAGAAGCAAGCCCACAGTCGAAAACTGTACAATTTTCATTTATGATACCTCCGATAAGGCTTTGTTTTAAAGGAAAAGCGGATAGTCTACTATCGTGGCCTACCGCTATTTTTATTGTAGATTTCTTTGTTTTTGATTTTAACCATTTAGCAAAACTTGCACCAATTAATTTAGCATGTGCAGGAGTTAAATTGACTTCTTCATTAATGTCACCATGCAAAGCAATTCCTCTTATATCCGTTCCATTTTGTAAATATAATAAATCTTGTTTCATTTGTATTACCTCCGTTTTAACCATATTGCTGTGATTAATTTGATTATAATATAGCTAAAATCCTAGTTTCAATAGAATGAATATAAGGAAAATTTCCTCATTGATATGGCAAATATAATAATTAATTTTTTACCATTTTGATATGGAAATAAAATTATAAGAAAATATTTCGAAAAAGTAGTATCCTTTATAGGTAAAGACAAAATGATACGACAGTGGAGGTAAAGTTATGGAATTAAATAAAAGATATCATGAACAGGGGATTTTATTAGATTACTTATATATTACTTCAGGAAGTTTTCTAATGGCTTTGGCGGTTAATTTATTTCTAAAAGAACATACATTAGCACCGGGGGGAATAACAGGTTTTTCTATTGTTTTGAACAGAGTTTTAGGGATACCTATTGATTTTGTTTATTTTGGCATAAGTATTCCTTTATTGATTTTAGGTATTAAATTTTTGGGAAAATCTTTTGGAATAAAGACTTTGTATATGACAGTTGCAGCTCCGGTATTCTTAAGAATTATACCTCAAACACATGTTACAAATAATATTGTGGTAGCATGTATTGGAGGGGGACTGCTTGTAGGAATAGGTATAGGCACAGCATTATTAAGAGGATGTACAACTGGAGGAACTGATTTAGCAGCAACCTTATTAAATAAAGTAATCCCAGTTATTAAAATACCTGTTTTCCTATTTATGTTTGATGGTTTAGTGGTTATAAGTTCGGGACTAGTAAGTGGTGATTATAGAACTGCTATTTATTCAATGATTTCTTTATTAGTCATTATAAAGACCATTGATTTTATGTTGAAAAAATTCTCGCAATAGTATAAATTTTGATTTAAATGAAACTTATTTTGAATTATAATATTAAATTGAAGGTAGGGGGTATATTGGAAAGAAATATTAAATTATTTGTAACAGATATGGATGGAACTTTATTAAATGATGAACATAAAATAAGTAGAGAAAATTTGATCGCACTTAAAGAGCTAAAGGAGATAGGAATAGATATTTTAGTTGCAACAGGAAGAGCAAATGCAGAAGTTAAAGCATATATAAGGGAATTAGGAATAGATGCTCCGGTTATTTGTTGTAATGGAGGCTATATTACTAACGTGATGACTAAAGAACATATAAGTATAAATGATATAAGTAAAGAATCTGTTTTTAAAACAATGGAATTATGTAGAAAATACAGGATGTCCTATATACTATACGGAGATGAAAATATTTACGTAGATGAGATATCTGAGTTTGTTTTAATGATACAAAACTATAATAAAACACTTCAAGATGAAGACAAAATACCATTGGTCATTGTTGATGATATTAATAAGGTAATAAATAGTGAAGAAAGAGTTGTGAAAATACTTATATCGTGTGAAGGACATGATTTATTCGGAATTGTTGAAAAAGAATTAGAAAAAATAGAAAATACCACAACCTATAAATCTATCGAAAAATCAAAGGTTATTATTGATATTGTGAGTCATGGAGTATCAAAAGGAAATGGAATAAAACAGTATGCGGATTTAAAAGGAATAAAGAAAAATGAAATTATGGCAATAGGAAATGATTTTAATGACATAAGTATGTTAGAGTGCGCAGGCTTTTCTGTTGCAATGGGAAATGCTGAGGAAATAGTTAAATCAAAAGCAGATTATATAACGAAGGATAATAACAATCATGGAGTAGCTCATGCAATAAGAGAACAATTAAGAGAGGGGGGAGTTTATGGACAAGGGTATTAAATTATTTGTTACAGATATGGATGGAACTTTATTGAATAGTGATCATAAAATAAGTAAAGAAAATATTGAGGCATTAAAAGAACTAAAAGAAAAAGGAACAGAGATTATGGTTGCAACAGGTAGAGTAGATACCATGGTTAAGGCATATATAAGACAATTAGGCCTGAAAGCGCCTGTTATATCGTGTAATGGAGGGTTGATCAGAAATATACTAACGAAAGAAACCTTGTATATAAATGAAATAAATAGGGATTCAATATTAAAGGTTCTTCAAATAAGTAAAAAATATAAAGTTCCTTATTTGATTTATGGAGAACATAATGTTTATGTAGATGAGATCACTCCAAGAGTTAAGTTTTTTCAGAAATATAATGAAACTCTTAACGATGAAGATAGAGTACCCATTGTTATAGTTGATAATATTAATGAAGTTATTAACAATGAAGAAAGACTTATAAAAGTTTTAATTGTATGTGAAGATGATAATATAATTAAAATGATGGGGGAAGAGTTAAGTGAAATAGAAGATATCGTAGCTTATAAATCAGCTAAAAATCTTTTTGATATTATGTGTAAGGGAGTATCAAAAGGGAATGCAATAAAACATTACGCAAAATTTAAAGGAATAAAGCATTCAGAAATTGTTGCAATAGGAGACAATCATAATGATATAAGTATGTTAGATGTAGCAGGTATTTCTATTGCTGTAGAAAATGCAGAAGATGTAGTTAAATCAAAAGCAGATTATGTTGCTAAGAATAATAATGATCATGGAGTAGCACATGCAATAAGAGAATATTTATTATATTAATATGAGTTAACTTTAATCGGCATTTTGAATCCATATAAATTAAAGAAAACAGAGAGAGTTTAAGACCTCCCGTCGTGAAACACGACGGGAGGTCTTTTTAGATATTTTTAGAAAAGATATTTGTTTTAATGTATTTAGTCATATTGACAATAGATAAACTTATTGATAAAATAATATCGTACCCTGATATCGAATCACGATATCGTAAAACGAAATTAATAAATAAATATCTTACTATAAAAGGAGAAACAAATGAAAGAGAAGATACTAAGAAAATTATTTTTAGGATTTATACAAATACATATATTATATCATGCCAAAAATGAACCCATATATGGCATATGGATGATGAAAGAGTTAGAAGAGCACGGATATAAGATTAGCCCAGGGACACTATACCCCTTGTTGAACAGAATGCAAAAGGAAGATCTATTATCTAAGACTGAAAAAAATGTTGATGGTAGAATAATAAAGTTTTATAGAACAACAAAGCTCGGAGAAGAAATTTTAAAGGAAGCAACAGAAAAAGCAACTCAATTGACACATGAAGTTAAGGCAAAAGGAGGAAATAATATTGATTAAATTTAAAGATATAAATTTAAGTTTTGATGATAAGACAATATTCAAAGATTTTAATATGAACATTAAGGAAGGAGAAAAAGTGCTTTTGAATGCTCCTTCAGGCAAAGGTAAGTCAACATTATTTAAATTACTTTTAGGCTTTGAGAAATGTGATAAAGGGGAAATATTGTTCAATGGAAAGAGACTAGGAAAAAATAACCTTGTATATTTTCGTAAAAATATAGGGTATGTAAGTCAAGATGTAGATTTGAGAGATAAAAATGTTTGGGATTTTATTCTTGAGATATTTTCTTATAAAAACAATAAACATATAAAAATTACTAAAGAGAAAGTTTTAGATATTGTTAAATATCTTAATCTTCCAGCTAATATTATTGAAAAAGAAGTAAATCAACTTTCAGGAGGAGAAAGACAAAGGTTAGGTTTGATTATATGTATATTGTTAGATAGGCAGGTATGGCTTTTAGATGAAATTACTTCTGGTTTAGATAAAGATATGAAGGAAAGAGTTGTAGATTACGTATTAAAGCAGGATAAGACGGTTTTAATAATTTCTCATGATAAGATTTGGAGTAAAAATGATGTTGTTAGAATAAGGGAGTGGTAAAAACATGAATGCAAATGAGGTTTCTTATTTATCCATACTAAGTTTGTTTTTCTTAATAATACCTGTTATTATAATAAATTATAAATTGAACATCCGCATAAACAAGAAGATTTTTTATGCTATAGGAAGAATGGTAATACAACTTAGTTTAGTAGGTATTTTTCTTCAATATATTTTTAACATTAACAATGCTTTTATAAATTTTTCTTACTTAGTTTTTATGATAGTAATTGCTAGTTTTTCAACAATTAAATCTTGTGGTTTTAAGATAAAAAGATTTATTATTCCATTATTATTAGCTTTTATAATTCCAAGTATAAATGTCTTATTATTTTTCAATGCCTTTGTTATAAGATTAGATAATTTATTTAATGCTCAATATATGATTACTATTGGAGGAATGATATTAGGAAACTGTTTAAGTGGAAATATAATATGCATAAATAATTTTTATAAAGCTATAAAACAAAATAAAAACGAGTACTTTTATACGTTAAGTCTTACTGGAAATAAAATAGAAGCATTAACACCTTATTTTAAAAATGCAATCTTAGCTTCGATAAACCCCACAATTGCATCTATAGAAACAATAGGATTAGTATCTTTGCCAGGAATGATGACGGGGCAGATTTTAGGTGGTTCAATACCATTAACTGCAATAAAATATCAAATAGCCATAATGATAGCTATTTTAATAGCAAGGTATTTCAGTGCTGTTTTATCAATATTATTTACAGCTTTTAAGGCATTTGATGAGTATGATGTTTTAATAGTTTAACTTTATTTTAGTTATAAAGTATGAGTTGCAAGTGGCAAGTTATACAACAAAAAATAAAAAAAGCTTAAGTTATATTTTTTATATAATTCAAGCTTTTTATTTTATTTATCTTTATGTGTAATATATTTAATGATGTATTTAGTAGGATTCTTTAATAATATTTTGTAAATCTTCTTTTGAGCCAAATGGTAAGAAATTCAATATCGGACAGTTAATAATTTCGTTAAATTGTTCCTCAGAAACATTAAAATCTTTTAGAGTTACAGATAAATTTATTTTTTTCAAGAAGTCAACAATTGCATCACTAGAGTTTTCAGCAGCTTTTTCATCTGAAACATTATTTAATGATGGATTGAATATTCTAGCAACCTTTGCGAATTTGGCTATGTTGTTTTTATACTCATGTTTCATAAAAGCTGGGAAGACTATTGCTAAAGCTTCGCCGTGAGAAATATGAGCCACACCACCAATTATTTCACTTAATGGATGAGGTGCAGCAGCACCAGCATTAGCTAAACAAGTTCCAGCTAATGTATCAGCTAAAGCTAGATTAGTTCTGTAATCAATATTACTACCATCTTTTAAAGCTTTTGGTAAGTTTTCTTTTATCAATTCAATTGCATTTAAAGACTGGTATTCTGTGAAGTACGAAGCTCTTGGATTTATATAGCTTTCAAATGCATGACAGAAAGCATCAAATCCAGTTGCAGCAGTTAATCTGGGAGGTAATGTTGTCATTAATTCTGGGTCAACAATACATTCATCTGAAAAATTATTTGGATGAAATATTGTGTTTTTATTATTTCCTTCAGAAATTACAGCTGCTTGTGTTACTTGTGATCCAGTTCCAGATGTAGTTGAAACAGCAATCAAAGGCAAACCTTGGTTTGAAAGCGGTTTATAATTTCCGAATGGATTTGTATAATTCTCAAAAATATGGTTCCAATCAATTTTCTTCAAACCATAAGTTAAAGCAACAACTTTTGCTGTATCTATAGAAGATCCTCCACCTACTGCTAGTACAAAGTCAACATTGTGTTCTTTTGCTAATAAGAAGCCTTTTTCAATAACTTCTGTTGAAGGATTAGGGGTAACTCCATCATAATGTATAACTCCAATTCCATCTTTTGATAGAAGATTAATAACTCTAGTATATAAAGAATCCAAGGGAGCCTCATTAATAGTTGTAATTAATAAGCATTTAGTACCATACACTTTAGCTATTTGTCCTATTTCATTTAATTTACCAGGGCCAAAGTGTATTTTGCTTGGTTGATAAAAAGTAAAATTCATTGTATTACCTCCTTATATTTTGGTGGGTTAACCATGATATATATTTACTATTAATTACAATTATATGTAGTGAGGTGTTAAAATTCAACGGCATGAATATAATAATAATTCACTTAAAGATGTGGTAAAGAGTAAACAGTAAATAGTTATGAATTACCGTTTTAATATGGAAATATAATTTTAAAAAAGTTTCCCCAAAACGTAGTATTCTAAGAATATGAATATAAATGGGAGATGAATTATATGAAATTTTTAATAGATTCAGCAAATGTGAAAGAAATAGATAGTGCTTTATTAATGGGAGTTCAGGGAGTTACTGCAAATCCTTCAATGTATGCCAAAGAAAAGGTTAATTTTTATGACTTTTTAGCTACTATGAGACAAAAGACAGAAGACATTTTAACTGCAGAAGTAATTGGAACTGATATAGAAGTAATGCGTGAGGATGTAGATAGAATTTTAGAGATATCTAATGATATTATTATAAAAATAAATTTTTCGGAAATTGGATTACGACTTGTAAAAGAGTTAAGAAGAAAAGGTGTCAAAACAGCAGTTACATTAATTTTTGATTTAAATCAAGCAATGCTTGCTATTAATGCTGGTGCAGATTATATCTTTCCTTTTATAGGTAGAAATGAAGGTATTGGTGTTGATGGATTAAAATTGATAAAAGATATTTGTGGTGTAATAAAAGAAAAAGGGTATAATACAAAGGTTGTAGCAGCTAGTATAAAAAATTTATATCATCTAGAAGAGATAGCAAAGCTAGGAGCAGATTATGCGGCAGTACCTTATAATTTATTAAAAGAAGCATGTTATCATTCTCTTACAGTATCAGGGGTAGAACAATTTCAAGTAGATTGGGATAAAGTAGATAAGAATTATAATAAGTAATCAATTTCATTGATTATACTTAGGTATGAAAATATAATAAGATTATAAAAATGCATAATTTAATATTCCTTAGACGAATAATAAGAGGTAGTTAGCTGTTAATCTTAAAAGAATTAAAGCTAACTACCTTAATTTTCTTTTTTGATTCCATTTAATAAAATTGAGTAGATTAATAATAACATAGTGAAAGAAGCAATTGCACCAGCAATCCAAAATTTATTTGCTAATATTATTGAACCAATTGAAACACCTAATTCAATTGTGTTAGATATTTTCCAAATCATATGTAGTTCCTCCTAAATAATAATATAAGAATAATTATAAGACCATAAATACGGACTTTCAAATGCGATTTTAGCTCATTAATCGTCATCTAAGGCGATTCTGGGTGTTTTAAACATTTACATATAAACAATTTGTTAATATTTAATGAATTGCTACTAAATCTATGTTTATATTTATATGATAAATCTAAACAAATGCAAAATTTTCTAACTATTATCCTTTTTTTTATATTATTTGTATAATTATTTTTCTATAACGAAAAATAATTATACGAACAATAAGGGAAGGTGATTTATTTGAAAAAACTTTTATATATCCCAGTGAACTCAAAACCAGAAGAATTATCTACAAGCAAAAAGGTAGGAAGAGAATTTGTAAACAGGTTTATGCAAAAGAACCCAGATTACGAACTCATGGAATTAGATCTATACAATGAATTTATACCAGAAATTAATTATAAACTTTTTAAAAGAAGAGCTGAACTTGTAACTGGCGAAGAATATGAAGCTTTGACTGATAATGAACGCAAAGAAGTTGATAGAATAAATCAATTATGTGATCAATTTTTAAGTGCTGATACTTATGTAATTGCCGCGCCAATGTGGAGTGTTATGTTTCCATCAAGGCTTAAAAGATATCTTGACTGTATTATCCAACATAATAAAGTTATTAAGGTGGATCCTGAAGAAGTAAAAGGTCTTTTGGATGATAAAGAGAGAAATATGGTTTATATTCAATCATCTGGAGGCGATTTTCCAATAATTTTAGGCTGGAAATATAATCATGGGGTGAACTATTGTCATGATATATTTAAATTTTTAGGTATAAATAAATTTGAAAAAATATTGGTTGAAGGAGTTGATGATCCTAAAATTGGTAAAGAAGTTGCTATAGAGAAAGCCTATAAAGAAATGGATAATGTAATAAACAAAATTTCTAGACAATTAGTATCATCAAATAGATAAAAAGTGGTATATTTTACTACTTTTTTCTTTGTTTGATGGTATAATGTTTGTATGTATAGCCGATATATAATGATATAATATTTATATACTTGCAAAATTTTATGAGGTGATTTTTTGATAACTAAGGGTAAGAAACCTGTTACAATAATTGGAGGAATATTTGATAAAAAACTAGAGAAAGAGTTTTTTGAAAGTGAAATAAGCAGTTTTAAGAAACATATACAGATTATACTATTAATAATTTCTATAGCATATATCGCATATGGAACTTTAAATAACGTTTTAGATGGTAAAGCAATTCTAAATATAACCACATATATGAGGATTGCTATTTTATTGTGTAGTATTTCTTTGATAATTGTGATAGAAAAATCTAAAAATTATAATGGTTTAAAAAAATGGTTTACATTTTATGAAGTGATTTTTTGTGTGGTTTACTTAGTAAGTACATATTTAAACGGATTTTCAGATTATTTTATTCATTGTTTTGAAGTTATTGTTATTATGATAGGAATTTTTTTGCTACCCAATAAATGGATAAATTCTTTAATAGTTTCATTGATGTTTGCAATATCTTATTTTATTTTTTCTTATGCAGTAATAGGAGATATCGAGGTTATGCATTTTTTGGCAACAATATCTTATGTTACGATAAACATTTTATTTATTGGTGTATTAACATTTAGAATTTCAAGCTATAAAAGGGTTCAATATTTAACGGAAAAGAAATTCTCGCAGGTTTCAATAATTGATCAATTAAGTGAAATAAGTAATAGATTTAAATTTGATGAGGAATATAGAAGATTATTTAATTATTATAAAAATCATAAAGGAAATCTTGCTATAGTTATGTTTGAAATAGATCATTTCAAAAAAATAAACCTAGAATTGGGACAATCTGTAGGAGATAAAGTTTTAAGAGAAATTACAAAGATGGTAAAGGTTTTTATAAGAGGTAATGATGTATTTGCTAGATGGGGTGAAGAAGAGTTTGTAATACTACTGTCTGGTGTAGATACAAGAATAGCTTTGAATGTAACTAAACGTATAAAAGAGGGTATTTGGGACCATTATTTTAGTAATGTAGGAACTATAACATGTTGTTTTGGTGTGGCGTCCCCTCAAGAAGGAGAGAGTATGGAAGACTTATTAGTTAGAGTTAATAAATATCTAAAAAGAGCTAAAAAAGAGGGCGGTAACGAAATTATTTTTAACTAATTATGACTTTATATATAGGAGATTATTATGAGAAAAAGACAAAACATATTTAGTAAAATATTATTTATATTAATGTTTTTATTACTTATAACTTCAGGTATAGGATTTAAATATTATTTTATGGAACCTATTGAAGTAGAAAAAATATCCTATATTGATGATTATAAGACTATAAATGTACAGTTTAGCACTGGTATAGTTTTAGATGAAAAGACCAAAAATAATATAAAAGTTCTGGATTCCAGTGGTAATTCAGTTGCTCTTAGCTATAGTTTAGTTTCAGATAGTGAAAATTTAGTTATTAAACCAGCTGAAAGTAATTATAATTTAGGAGAAAAATACACTTTTCAAGTTGACGATGTTCAAGGAAGATATTTCGGTAAGTTAAATGAGCAGATCAAAACAGAATTTTTAATAGATAAATTACCCATTGAACAATCTTTAGGTCTTGGAAAATATATGACTGAAAAGGTTAGCAATGATAAAGAATATGATTGGTATGTTGACCAAGCAAACACAGGAAAATATTCTAGTACAAACTGTGGACCAGCTAGTGCAGAAATGCTTGGTAAATGGGCAGATGAAAATTTCCAAGGATATGCTGAGGATGCTAGGAATTTACACTATGGCGATGATGGTGGATGGTTTACTGAAGATGTTCAAAATTATCTCAAAAGCTATGGTATAGAATCAAAAATGCATTTAAATGTAACAAAAGAATTTATAATTTCACAATTAGATAAAGGTAATATAATGCTATTAGGAATAAAATCAGGAGAAATATCTATAAATGAAGATTCCTATGAAGAGCATGTTGATAGATTTTATTGGGGTTCCAGTGGACATTTTATTATAGTAAAAGGATATATAGTAGTTGATGATAAGATGTATTTTGAAGTATACGACCCAAATAGTTGGAATGAAACTTATTCAGATGGAACATATAAAGGAAAAGACAGATATTACAAAGAAGAAGAAGTAATCAGAGCATCTAAAGTATGGTATGATAAGTTGTTAATTATAGAAAAAAATAATAATTTATAAATTATTATTTTTATTATTAATTTTAGCTTTATTTCTATTTATATATATAAATAATACAAAAAACTAAAATATATTTATTGTTTGGCGAATACTAATAATGTATAATGAAGTCATAATAGAATATTGAATAATCTTGGTACTTTTTATAAGTTTAATAGGGAAAGCAGTGAGAGTCTGCTACAGCCCCCGTTACTGTAAACAAAGACGAATCCCGGGACCACTGAACTTTTAGTTTGGGAAGGTGGGAGGAGAGTGATGTGTAAGTCAGGAGACCTGCCAGCGATTATTAAGAACAGATACTTCGGAGGGAAGTGAGTTTCACAGCTATAGTTATTAAAAAATATAATTATGGTATAAGTCATAGAATACAAACCTCTGTTTATAGCAGAGGTTTTTTGTTTTGGGAAATCAAAACTTAGACAGTTTACAGCAGAGAATTTTGCGCAGCAAAATTGATATTTATGGGGTGTTATCATGATTCAAATTATAGGTTTGAGACATAACCTAGATATTTCAATAAGAGAAAAACTTTCAATATTAAATAAGCAAATTGAGGGAGCTTTAGATAGCATAAATAAGTTTTCAAAAGGCTCTGTAATTCTTAGCACATGTAATAGAACGGAAATTTATTTTGATTCTGATGTAATAGGAGAAAGAGCTGTTGATAAAGTTTTTGAAGAATTGAATTGGGATAAAAGTCTTAAAGAATATACATTTTTTCGTGAAGAGGAAAGAGCAGTTCATCACTTAATGGAAGTGACATGTGGATTTCATTCAAAAATACTTGGAGAAGATCAAATACTCTCACAAGTAAAGACTGCTTTTGAGATATCAAAGAAAAATAAGAGTATCAGTAAAGCATTACATAGGCTTTTTCAGCTAGCAATAACTTGTGGAAAAGAATTTAGATGGAAAAGTGGTATGTACAGAATTCCAATATCATCTTCCTCTATTGTAGCTAAAGAGAGTTACAAAAGAAATGTGTCAAAATACATGTTAATTGGTTATGGTGAGGTAGGTAAGCTTGTTGAAAAATACCTGACCAATGATAGATTAGAGAAATTATATATAGTTGTAAGAAATAAAGAAATCTATAAATCACAGGATTCAAGAATAGAATATATCTCATTTCATGAAAAAGTTCAAAATTATAATAATGTTCAGTGCATAATAAGTTGTACATCATCGCCACATATAATTGTAAAGAAAGACGAATTACCCCATAAAAAATTCCTTGTTTTTGATATGGCAATTCCTAGAGATGTGGAAGAGGAAGTAAAAGAACTTCAGAAAGTAGAAGTAATTGATATAGATAGAATTTCTCTTATGGATAATGAGAACAAGCAAAAAAGAAAAGAAATAATGGAGCAAAACAGAGAAATATTAGATAAATATATTCACGAATATAGAGACTATGAACTAATAATGGATATAGTTCCTTATATAAAAGATATGAAAAACCTTAGTGAATCTGTAAGTCAGCGAAGATTCAATACTTTTAAAAATAAAAAGTATACAAAGAATCCAGATGAGTTAGCAAAAACAATGATAAAAAGTACATCAGATTTTTATATAAATCGAGCCATAGAAGTACTAAAAGAGGAACAATTGAAAGGTAGTGGCGAAGAATGCTTGAACATAATAGAAAAGATATTCTTTCCTCAAAAATAGATTATGCCACAATTTCATTAATATCAAATGGCATGAGAGTATTAATAATCGGTGCAGGAAAAGCAGCTCTTATAAAAGCCAAAACATTATTGAAAAAAACATGCTCAGTAACGGTTATATCTAAAAAAATTTCAGAAGAGTTTTATGAATTATCTCAAAATAATAATTTACAAATTATAAAAGATGAATATAGAAAAAGTTATATTAATGATAAGCATCTTATAATTATTGCGATTAACGATGATAAAAAACTTAAAGAAATTATAGAGGATTGCGAAAACCTTTCAAAATTATATTTAAATTGTACAGATTTTAAAAAGGGAAACTTTATAATGCCTATGAGTGGAGAAACTGAGAATATCGGATATAGTATTCACACAAAGGGAGGAAGTCCTAGAATTAGCAGATACTTAAATAAAGTAATCAAAGATAATTTAATGGAGTACGATGATTTTGTTGGTTATGCAGTAGGACTTAGAAAGAAAGCCAAAGAGAGTGAGTTCAAAAAAGAAATATTAGAGTTTATATCAAGTGAAGATTTTAAATACATGTTTTCAAAAGAAAAAGCGGATTTAGTTTTGAAAATGTTCTATGGAGGGAAAAATTTTGAATATAAAATTGGCGACCAGAAAGAGTAAGTTAGCACAGGTTCAAACTGAATATGTTATGGGGCTATTAAAGGAGAATTTTGATTTAGATAGTGAAAAACTCTTGATAGTTACAGAAGGCGATAAAAGATTAGATGTGTCTTTAAATAAGATTGGTGGTAAGGGATTATTTACAAAAGATATTGAATTAGCTCTTATAAATGAAGAAGGGGATGCAGCTATTCACAGTATGAAAGATGTTCCTTATGAAATGAATGAAATATTTGAACTTGCAGCTATGCCTGAAAGAGAAGATGTTAGAGATGTGTTTATAGGAAATAAGGGCATTCATTTTAGAGAATTACCACAGGGTGCTGTAATCGGAACTAGTAGCCTTAGACGAGAAAAACAATTAAAAATGTTAAGACCAGATATCAAAACAGTACCTATTAGAGGAAATGTTCAAACCAGACTAAAAAAAATTGAGACGGAAAATCTTCATGGAATTATACTAGCGGCGGCAGGACTTAAAAGATTAGGAATGGAAGATGTTATAACAGATTATTTTCACCCAATGGATATGGTTCCAGCAATCGGACAAGGAGCTTTAGGAATCCAAATAGTTTCAAAAAGTAAAAATGCAGATATATTTAGAAAACTAGATAATAATAAAGTTAGAATCTGTGTTGAAGCGGAAAGAGCATATATGAGAGAACTTAATGGTGGATGCCATATTTGTATAGGAGCTCATGCTACCCTTCATGGAGATAAAATGAATATCATAGGTATTTATGAATTGAATGGAGAAGTAGTTAAAAAACGAATATCTGGACACAAAGATAATGGCAAAGAACTTGGACGCGAACTTGCAAGAAAAATATTAGAAGGTTAAGGAGATAGATATGAGCAAAGTTTACCTTATGGGTGTTGGCCCTGGAGATGAAGAACTAATGACACTAAAATCAGCTAGAATTCTAGGTGAGTGTACTGCGGTAATGTACGATAGACTAGCTGGCGGTAATATTTTAAAACATATTAATGAAGATTGCGAAGTTTATTATGTAGGGAAAGAACCTGGTGCTCATTATAAGACTCAGGATGAAATAAATGACTTAATGGTTGAATTAGCTAAGAAAGGTCATATTGTAGGAAGAGTTAAAGGGGGAGACCCTTATGTATTTGGAAGAGGTGGCGAAGAAGCTTTAAGACTTATAGATGAAGGTATAGAGTTTGAAGTAGTTCCAGGGATCACTTCTGCTATTGCAGTTTTAAATTATGCAGGAATACCAATTACTCATAGAGGCTTGGCACAAAGTTTTCATGTATTCACAGGAATGAGTGCTAAAAAGCTAAACATCAACTGGGATGCAGTGGCAACTTGTGAAGGAACCTTAGTATTCTTAATGGGACTAGGAAGCTTGGATGGAATAATTGAGCAATTAGTTTCAAGAGGTAAAGACGAAAAAACTCCTTGTGCTGTAATTATGAGAGGTACAACGGCAAAGCAAAAAAAAGTTGTAGGAGACTTAACAAATATAAGCGTAAAAGTAAAAGAAGCAGGATTACAATCTCCTTGTATAATCGTGGTTGGGGATGTTGTTAAATTAAATTCAGAATTAAATTGGAAAGAAAAACAACCTTTATTTGGACTAAATGTTTGCGTAACAAGAACAAAAGAGCAAGCAAAGTCTTTAACAGAGAAATTAATAAAACTTGGAGCAGAAGTTACAGAAATAAATTCTATCAAAATACAAAGGACAGCTGAAAATCTTGAGGAGTACATATATAGATTAGAAAATTATGATCATATAATTTTTACTAGTGTTAATGGGGTAAATGCCTTCTTTGATTATCTAAAAGAAGTAAACTATGATATTAGAAAAATTAAAGCTATATTTTCATCAATTGGACCTGCTACAACTAAGGCTATAAAAGACAGAGGAATAATCCCAGAAATAGAAGCAGAACATTTTGTTGCAGAGTCACTGTTCGAAAGCTTGAAGACTGAAGTTGAGAGCGGAGAGAAAATATTAATTCCAAGAGCAAAAATTGCAAGACCATATTTAGTAGATGAATTAAGAGATTTAGAATGTCACGTTGATGAAGTACCAGTTTATGATACTTTAATGGGAGACTTAGTGAACAAAAGAGCATTTGAAGATGTAGATATTGTTCTATACACAAGTCCTTCAACAGTAAGAAATATGATTAAAATGATTGGATTAGAAGAACTTAAAAAGAAAAATTCACTAGCAATTGGACCAATAACAAATAAAGAGCTAATGGATAATGGAATAGAAGCCTTTGTTTGCGAGGAATACAGTAGTGAAGGGTTGATAGAAAAACTATTAGAAATTAAGAAAAACTGTAGAGGATAGAAATTAGTCCACAGAGATTAAAAAGAAATGCACAATTAAGGAGGATTTTCTTACAGAAAATCTACAACAATTGTGCATTGAATAGAACTGGAGGTAAGAAATTTGTTTAGTAGAAATAGAAGGTTAAGAGAAACAAGTGCAATTAGAGCAATGGTTAGAGAGAATAAATTAAGTCCTGATGATTTTATTTTGCCTATTTTTGTTGTTGAGGGCGAGGGAATTAAGGAAGAAATTACTACAATACCTGGCAATTATCATTATTCTATAGATATGCTTGATGGGATTGTAAAAGAGGTTAATGAAGCTGGTGTTAAAGGGGTAATAATATTTGGAATCCCAGATACAAAAGACGAGATTGCTTCTTCTGCTTTTGATCAAAACGGAATTGTTCAAAAAGCTGTAAGAAAAATAAAAGAATTGAGTCCAGAGCTTTATGTAATTACAGATGTTTGTATGTGTCAATATACTAGCCATGGTCATTGTGGAATAATTGATGGTCACAAAGTTGACAATGATAAGTCACTACCATACTTAGTTAAAATCGCATTATCACATGCACAGGCTGGAGCAGATATGGTGGCACCATCAGATATGATGGATGGTAGAGTTTACGCTATGAGAAAAGAATTAGATGAAAATGGATATAGTCATGTTCCTATAATGAGTTATAGTGCAAAATATTCTTCTGCATTTTATGGTCCATTCAGAGAAGCTGCTCATTCAGCACCAGGCTTTGGAGATAGAAAAACTTATCAAATGGATCCAGCTAATTCAAGAGAAGCTATAAGAGAAATGGAAGATGATATAGCAGAAGGTGCAGATATAATTATGGTGAAACCGGCCTTATCATACTTAGATATTATAAGACAGGCAAGAGATAGATTCGATTTTCCAATAGCAGCTTATAGTGTAAGTGGAGAATATTCAATGGTAAAAGCAGCTGCAGTACTGGGTTTGATTGATGAAAAACAAGTTGCTCTTGAAATGCTTCTTTCAATTAAAAGAGCGGGAGCAGATATGATAATTACTTATTATTCATTACAAGCTTCAAAATGGTTGAAGGAGGACTAAAGAATGAATTCACATGAAATATTTGAAGAATCAAAACAATATATGCCAGGGGGAGTAAATAGCCCAGTTAGAGCATTTAAAGATATGGAAATAAATCCACCAGTTATTAAAAAAGGTGAAGGTGCTTATATATTTGATGAAGATGGAAATAAATATATAGATTTCGTTGGTGCTTGGGGACCAATGATACTTGGACATTGTGATAAAGATGTAGTAAAAGCAATAAAAGAAACAGCAGAAAATGCAATTGCTTTTGGTACACCTACTGAACTTGAATTAAAACTTGCAAAGCATATGTGTACTACATTAGATAACTTTGATATGGTGAGAATGGTTAACTCAGGAACAGAAGCAACAATGAGTGCTGTTAAACTTGCAAGAGGATACACAGGAAGAGACAAAATCATAAAATTTGCAGGATGTTATCATGGTCACTTTGACGGATTCTTAATTAGCGCAGGTTCTGGAGTTATGACAGAAGGAATTCCAGGAAGTGCAGGAGTACCAGAAGAAAGCATAAAAAATACAGTAATAGCAAATTACAATGATATAGAAAATATAGAATTAATCTTCGAAAAATTAGGAGATGAAATAGCGGGAGTAATCCTTGAACCTGTTGCAGGAAATATGGGAGTAATTCCAGCTAAAAAAGAATTCTTACAAAGACTTAGAGAATTATGTGACAAAAACGGAAGTGTACTTATATTCGACGAAGTAATGTGCGGATTTAGAGTAGCCTATAAAGGAGCTCAAAGCATATACGGAATAAAACCAGACTTAACTACATTCGCAAAAATCATGGGTGGTGGACTTCCATGTGGTGCTTACGGTGGAAAGAGAGAAATCATGGAGAAATTATCTCCAATGGGACCAGTTTACCAAGCAGGTACAATGTCAGGAAACCCAATAGTAATGGCAGCAGGACTGGCTACATTAACTAAACTATACGAGAATCCTGATCTATATGTGAAGTTAGAAGCATTAGGAGATAAATTAGAAAAAGGTGCAATGAAAATTGCAAAAGAGAAAAATCTTCCTCTATTCATAAATAGAGTTGGCGCAATGATGACTATGTTCTTCAACGAAGAAGGAAAAGTTGAAAACTACGAAGACGCTAAGAAATGTGATACAGATATGTTCAAGAAATTCTTCTTACATATGCTAAAAGAAGGAATAAACATAGCACCATCACAGTTTGAAGCAATGTTTATAAATACTACGCATACGGATGAGGATATAGATGCATTTTTAGCTGCAATGGATAAGTTTGAGGTATAAAAAAGATTAAAAGGAATAGTGACAAGTGACAAGAACTTGTCACTCTTAACTTGTCACTTGTCACTAAATTTTTGGGGGTTTTAGAGGATGAAAAAAGCAATACTAGTGGTTAGCTTTGGAACTACACATGATGATACTATGAAATTAACCATAGGAAGAATAGAAGATAGAATAAGAGAAGAGTTTCCAGATTACGAAATAAGAAGAGCTTTTACAGCTCATATAATTATAAATGTTTTAAAGAAGAGAGATGGAATACACGTAGATACTCCGGAAGAGGCTCTTGAGAAATTAAAGAATGAAGGCTATGATGAAGTATTTATGCAACCTCTTCACGTTATTCCTGGAACAGAGTTTGATTATATAAAACTTATAGCACATCAACATACTCATATGGGAACTTTCAAGAAAATCAGAGTTGGAAGACCGGCATTATACTTCAAAGGAATCGACGAAGAAGCTCCTGATGATTATCAGATTGTTATAGATGCTATAAAAGGAACTATCAATAAAGAAGATAATTTCATTTTTATGGGTCACGGAACAATGCATTTTGCCAATGCTTGCTATTCTTGTCTTCAAAATGTATTAGAAGATAACGGCTATGACAATGTATTTATTGGGAATGTTGAAGGTTATCCAACAATAGATGGTGTTGTTGATTGGGTTAAGAAAAAGAATATAAAAGAAGTTACATTAATGCCATTAATGTTAGTTGCAGGTGAGCATGCTAAAAACGATATGGCATCTGATGATGAAGATTCATGGAAATCAATTCTAGAAGAACTTGGAGTTAAAGTTAACATTCATCTTCATGGACTTGGAGAAATAAAAGAATTCCAAGATATTTATATAAACCATTTATCAGATATTATTGAAGATAAGCACTTAGAAGTTGGGAAGAACCAAAAGGGAAGGAAAAAATAGTGCGCAGTTCACAGTGATTAAAAAGAAATAATTGTGAATTCATAATTGTGCATTGGATAAAGTCTGTGTACTAAAATAAGCCAGTAAAGCTAAGAGGGAGAACTAAATGAAGAGTTTACTAATATCCTCCAACTCCAGCGGTGGAGGTAAAACTACAGTTACAATTGGATTAATGAAGGCTTTGATGAATAGAGGTTACAAAGTTCAAGGATTTAAGGCAGGTCCTGATTATATAGATCCCGCTTTTCATAGTCATGTACTCCAAAATAAATCTAGAAATCTTGATTTATTTCTAATGGGAGAGGAAGGGGTTAAAGCTTCTTTTGCCAGAGGAGAGGGAGATTTGGCAGTTATTGAAGGTGTTATGGGTCTTTATGATGGAAAAGGAATAACATCAGAGTACTCAACAGCTCATTTAGCTAAAACATTAGATGTACCTGTTGTATTGGTTCTTTCACCAAAGGCTGTATCTAATACTTTGTGTGCTGAGATATTAGGAATAATAAATTATAGTGATGTAAAAATTGCTGGGGTTATCCTAACTAATATTGCTGCAGGTTATTATAAGCTTTTGAAAATAGCTATTGAGAAGAATTGTGGAATTAAGGTATTTGGATATGTTCCAAAGAATGAAGAGTTGGTTTTAGGAAGCAGACATTTAGGATTGATTCAAAGTAGTGAAATAGAAGATTTAGATAGTAAGATTGAATTGTGTGCAAGGCTTATTGAAGAGCATGTAGATTTAGATGGATTGATAGAAATATTCCAAGATAAAAGCTTTCATAATGAAGATTTTAAGCTTCAGAACAAAGATATAAAAATAGGTGTTGCCTACGATAAAGCATTTAGCTTTTATTATAAGGAAAACTTAGAACTTTTAAGTGAAGCTGGTGAAATAGTATTTTTCAGTCCACTAAATGATAAAGAACTTCCGAAAGATATTGACTTCTTATATATTGGAGGGGGATATCCTGAGGTATTCATTGAAGAATTAAGCAGAAACAAAAGTATGCTAAAAAGTATAAAAGAAGCATTAGAAGAAGGTCTTCATTGCTATGCTGAGTGCGGTGGATTGATGTACCTAACAGAAGCAATAGAAGGACATGAGACAGTTGGATTCTTCAAAGGTGAAGCTCATATGACTAAAAGACTTCAGAATTTCGGATATTCAGATATCGAAGTAGTTAATGAAAATCACTTATTACCGACAGGACTTAAAATAAGAACTCACGAATTCCATAAATCTTATGTTGACCTTAAGGAAAACAGCGTTTATAAGTTGGAGAAAGTTAATTATGAAGGAATACTTAAAACTTGGGAATGCGGATACGTAAAGAAAAACACGGTGGCGGCATATGGGCATGTGCACTTTTTTAGTAATGTAGAGTTTATTAGAGAACTGATTGAGAAAATAGTGACAAGTGACAAGTGATAAGTTAAGGGAAGGGATCGTTTAAGAATAATTTCTACTAATTTCTTTTAAAAAATGATTAAAGCCTCATATTTTTAAAAGAAAAGTAGAACTAATTCTTAAGCCGACCCATAGGATGATTCTCTTTCAGAAAATCTTAAATTAAAAGTTTTCGATTTTATACAAAAGTTAGTTTGAAACACAACACTAAAAGAAGAGGTGGAAGTAATGCAATCTTACATAAAGAATCCCATGGGTATAGAGGTTAAAAGTTTTGAAATGATTGGGGAGGAAATGGGTCCTCACAGTTTTGATGAGAGAGAGTTATCTATCATTAAGAGAACTATACATACAACAGCAGATTTTGAGTATAAGGATATTGTTTATATTAGAGAGGGAGCTATTGATGCTGCTCTTGACATACTTAAAAAAGGTACTAAGATTTACACTGATACAAACATGGCTTTGTCTGGTATTAATAAAAGAGCGCTAAAAATGTTAGGTTGCGAAGTTATATGTTATGTTGCAAGAGAAGATGTTGCAAAGATAGCAAAGGAAAGAGGAATTACAAGAAGCATGGCAGCTGTTGAAATAGCCGTTGAAGAGGGCGTGGAATTCTTTGTTTTTGGTAATGCACCTACTGCATTATTTAAGTTGAAAGAATTAATATTAGAAGGAAAAGCTAAACCAGGATTTATTGTTGGTGCGCCAATTGGATTTGTTGGAGCTGCTGAATCAAAAGAAGAGATTGAAGAATTGGATATGCCAATGATTACTGTGAGAGGCAGAAAAGGTGGAAGTAGTGTAGCAGCGGCAATCGTTAATGCCTTGATGTATATGCTTGTGAAGAGGGATTAAAATGTTAGATTTATATGTAAATAGTGATGGGAAAAAATTAAGATGTGGATACACCACAGGTTCCTGTGCAACAGCGGCAAGCAAAGCAGCTACATATATGCTATTTAATAATTGTGATATTAATGAAGTGAAAATAGATACCCCAAAAGGCATTGTTTTGAATTTGGAAATCACTAAGATTAATCGAGGAGAAGATTTCGTTGAATGCTGTGTTATAAAAGATGGGGGAGATGACATAGATGCTACCCACGGTCTTGAAATATGGTCTAAAGCTAGAAAGATTCCTGAAGGCTATGTTTTAAAAGGTGGAGAAGGTGTTGGAGTTGTAAATGGTGAAGGTTTGTATGTAAAAAAAGGTGAGCCAGCTATAAATCCAGTACCAAGACTAATGATTGAAAAAGAAGTTAAAGAAGTTCTTCCAGAAAATATGGGAGTTGAAATAATCATATCTGTTCCAAGAGGAGCCGAAGTAGCAAAGAAAACCTTTAATCCAAGACTAAATATTGATGGCGGTATTTCAATTCTAGGAACGTCAGGAATAGTAATGCCAATGTCAGAAGAAGCCCTGAAAGCCTCTGTAAAACTTGAAATTCAACAGAAGGTAGCGAAGGGATATGACGAACTCTTATTAGTATTTGGTAATATGGGTGAGGCAAAAGCTAAAGAACTTGGAATATCAACAGAAAATGCAGTTGTAATTTCAAATTTTGTAGGATTCGCCTTAAACTGCTGTGTGGAGAACAAAATAAAAAAAGTAACCATAATAGGTCACATAGGAAAACTATGCAAAATATCTGCAGGATGTTTTCATACTCATAGTAGAGTTTCAGACGTAAGACTAGAAATCGTGGCCCTAGAATTAGCCCTTGCAGGTGCTGATATGGACCTTGTAAAAGAAATATACGCAGAAAAAACAACAGAAGGTGCAGTAAACCTTCTTGGAAATAGACATAATGAGATTTATAAAAGCATAGGAAACAAGGTCATAGCAAGAATGGAACAATACACTTATGGGGAAATTGAAGTGGAAGCTGTGATGTATGCGATGAAACGAGGAGTACTTTTTAACAGCAGAACTTTTTAAAGAAATGCACAATGCACAATTCACAATGCACAATTAAGGTTGATTTTCTTGCAGAAAATCTTTAATTAAGCTTTTATCATCTTCGATGATGGAAATAAGGTGCTTTTGCTACGCAAAAGAGAACATTTTATCTTTTATTAAATTAAAAGCTTTCGCTTGCGAAAGGTGTCCATAATTGTGAATTGTGCACTGTGAATTGTGCATTGAAAGAAGTTCGCCAACCTTTGCAAGAATCAAAACCAACGAATAAGAACAAAAAGGAGAGATTTCATTGATAAACATAGTCGCTCTTGGTCCAGGACACAAGGATTACATACTGCCAGTAGCAACAAAGCAAATAGATAAAAGCGAATACATTCTTGGATTTTCCAGAGCAGTGGATTGTTTTGAGGATTCAAAAGCTATTAAGGTTAAGGTGAAATCTCTTAAAGAAATCTCTGATTTTATCCTTGAGAATGATGATAAGGAAGTTTCAATCCTGGCTTCTGGTGATCCATTATTTTATGGGATAACAAATTATATTAAGAGTCATTATAATGGAAAAGTTAATGTAATTCCTGGTATCAGTTCTTTTCAATATTTCATGGCAAAGCTTGCTAAACCTTGGCAGGGGGCTGAACTTGGAAGTCTTCATGGAAGAGAAGAGGCATTTTTAGATGTGGTAGGAGATAAAAAACTTTCTATATGGCTTACGGATAATAAGAATACACCGCAAAGTTTATGCAAAAGATTATTTGAGAATAAGATAGAAGCTAAAATTTACATAGGTGAGAACTTATCTTATGAAGATGAGAGAATAACTTCAGGAACACCAAGCGAACTTATGAATGGAGAATTTACTATATTAAGTGTTTTTGTAGTTGAAAGGCCGGGTGAATAAAATGAGATTTATAAAAGATGAGGAATTCATCAGAGGTAATTGCCCAATGACAAAAGAAGAAATTAGAATACTTAGCATAGCAAAATTGGAATTAGATGAAGATTCAAATGTACTTGATGTAGGAGCCGGAACAGGTTCAATTAGTATTCAGGCAGCAAAGATTTGTTCAAAGGGAAAAGTTATTGGAATCGAAAAAAATGAAGATGCTTTAGAAGTAATATATAAGAATAAAGAAAAGTTCCAAACCAACAATTTTGAAATAATTGAAGGGGAGGCAATGGAAAAATTAAATGAGATAAACCAAAGTTTCGATGCTGTTTTCATAGGTGGAAGTGGTGGAAACCTGAGCGAAATCATTAATATAAGTTTAGAAAAATTGAAGCCTCAGGGTAGAATAGTGTTGAACTTTATTACTATAGATAATTTGTACATAGCATTAAACACTCTTAAGGAGTTGGGAGTAGAGACTGAATGTAATCAAATTGGAGTGAGCAGAACTAAAGGCAGAACTCATATGTTGCTTGCAAATAATCCAATATTCATAATAAGTGGGAGGAAGTAAATGGCTAAATTAATAGGAATAGGCGTTGGCCCAGGAGATAAAGAACTTTTAACGATAAAAGCTGCTAGAATTATTGGTGAATCAGAAGTAATCGTAACGCCAAGTGGTATGAAAGGCGGAAAGAGTATAGCCTTAGAAACAGTTGAGGATTATATTAATGAGGGTTGCGAAGTATTAGTAAAGCATTTTCCAATGGGAGGACCAGAGCAAGAAGATAAGATTTATGAAGCTTTTGAAGCTATTGAGGAAAAACTTTTAGCAGGGAAAGATGTAACATTCCTAACTATTGGAGATCCTTTTGTATACAGTACATATATATATCTTTTGAAATACATAGAGGAAAAAGGGTACGAAACTGAAACAGTGCCAGGTATAACTTCTTTCTGTGCATGTGCAAGTATAGCAGGAACACCACTTGTTATAGGAAATGAGCCACTTAAAATAGTGCCTGGAGATAGAATTGATACTGTAACAGATGAAAAATTTGTTGTAGTTATGAAAGTTTATAGAAGAGAAGAAGAAGTATTAAACTACTTAGAGGATAAAGGTTTCAAGTATGTTTATATTAAAAAAGCAGGCAGAGACGGACAGGAAGTTTTAACTAATAAGGAAGAAATAATCAAAAATAACGAGTATATGGCGCTAATCATAGCAAATAGAGACTAGGGGGAAATTAACATGGTATATTTTATAGGAGCAGGTCCAGGTAACGTTGATTTAATCACAGTAAAGGGTAGAGATATTTTATCTAAAGCAGATGTTGTAATATATGCAGGATCATTAGTTAATAAAGAACACATGGATTTTTGTAAAGAAGGCGTAGAAATTCATAATTCAGCATCAATGACTTTGGATGATGTACTCCAAGTAATGAAGAAGGCTAAGGCAGAAGATAAAGAAGTAGTAAGACTTCACACTGGAGACCCAGCAATCTATGGTGCTATAAAAGAGCAAATGGATGAACTTGTGAAGTTAGATATTAATTTTGAAGTGGTGCCAGGAGTTAGTTCTTTCACAGCAGCTGCAGCAGCAATTAAGAAAGAATTTACACTTCCAAATGTAACACAAACGGTTATACTTACAAGAATTGAAGGAAGAACTCCAGTACCAGAAACTGAAGATTTAGAAAAACTAGCATCAGTTGGTGCTTCAATGGCTGTATTCCTTTCAGTATCAATGATTGAAAAAGTTGTAGCTAAATTAAGAGCAGGTTACGGAAGAAACGTTCCAATAGCAGTTATCGAAAAAGCAACATGGCCAGATGAGAGAGCTATCTTAGGAACTTTAGATGATATAAGCGAAAAAGTTAAAGTAGCAGGTATCACAAAAACAGCTCAAATATTAGTTGGTGACTTTATAGATTGTGATTATGATAAGAGTCTATTATATGATAAGACATTCTCACATATGTTTAGAGACGCGGAAAAATAGAGAGGTATTTTATGAAAACAGCTATTGTAACATTTACGAATCAAGGTGATTTAATAGCAGAAAAACTAAATAAACACATGGATATTGATTTGTATTCTAAAAAGAAGCAAGAGGATTTCAATTTCAAAGAAGTCTCTAAGAAACTTATGAAAGAGTACGAGGCAATAATATTTATATCATCCACTGGTATAGCAGTGAGGGCTATTTCACCCTATTTGATAAGTAAAACGGAAGACCCAGCAGTGGTTGTTATAGATAACTCATCAAAATATGTTATAAGTTTGCTTAGTGGACATTTAGGTGGAGCGAATGAACTAACATTGAAACTAGCAAAGATTTTAGATGCTGCACCTATTATCACAACAGCAACGGATAATTTGAATAAAGTTGCTCCTGATATGATTGCTAAAGATAATAATCTTATTATTAATGATATGAAAGAAGCAAAGGTTATAGCGGCTGATTTAGTTCAAGGTAAAAAAGTGGCATTTCTTGATGAGAAGAATCTTATAGGGTTACCTAAAGGATATATAAGCGATTTAGAAAAGCACTCTTCGTTGGTTTGTGTGACTAATAAAGAAATGCTTTCTTGTAATAAGGATAAATTTATATTGAAATTAATAAGAAAAGACATTGTTCTTGGAATTGGGTGTAGAAGAAATTACGACCCAGAAATAATGATTGTAAATGTACTTAGAACTCTAAAAGAAAATAACATAGATAGAAGAAGTATAAAATCAGTGGCAACAGTGGAAATAAAAAAAGATGAAAAAGCAATAATTGCTTTGGCTAAGGAACTAAATGCCGAGCTTAAGATATTTACAGTAGAAGATATTAGAAAAATACAAGATAAATTCGATGGAAGCGACTTTGTTGAAAAAACCATTGGAGTAAGAGCGGTAGCGGAACCCTGTGTTGAATTGGCAGGAGGAATGGTTACCATAGAGAAGCTGAAACTAAATGGAATGACATTTAGCGCAGGAGAACTGAAATAGGTGTAAATAATGAGGAGTGAAACGAAAAAAATGGGAAAATTATACGTAATCGGTATTGGTCCAGGTGGACTTGATCATATAACAGTAAAAGCATTAAACGCAATTAAAGAATGTGATGTAATCGTAGGATACACAAAATATTTAGAGTTTTTAGAGCCATTAATAGAGGGTAAAGAAACTTTATCTACTGGTATGATGGGTGAAGAAGAGAGATGTAAAAAAGCTTTGGAACTTGCAAAGGATAAAATAGTTGCTGTTGTAAGTACGGGTGATGCTGGTATTTATGGAATGGCTGGGCTTATATTAGAACTTAGAAAAGATGAAGAAGTTGAAATTATTCCTGGTGTTACAGCATCATCTTCAGCAGGTTCAGTAGTTGGAGCGCCATTAATGCATGATAACTGTAATATTAGTTTAAGTGATTTGATGACTCCTTATGAAGATATAAAGAAAAGAGTTAGACTTGCAGCAGAAGGAGATTTTATAATTTCTCTATACAATCCTAAGAGTAAAAAGAGAGTTACTTACTTAAGAGAAGCAATTGACACTATAAAAGAATTTAGACCTTCCAATACTCCAGTTGCGGTAGTGAAGAATGCTTTAAGAGATGGTCAATCAGTAGATATTTTCACTATAGATAATTTTGATGATAGTATAGTTGATATGTTTTCTATAGTTATTGTTGGAAACAGTAAGAGCTATATGAAAGATGGATTTTTTATAACACCGAGAGGCTATAAGCTCAATAAATAAATTACTGCGTAGATTTATTTATTGAGCAGTTAAGAGTTAAGAGTTTAGTTAAGAGTTAAAAGTTAAGAGTGACAAGTGATAAGTTACAAGTGACAAGTTAAGGTTGATTTTCTTGCAGAAAATCTTAAACTAAGCCTTTGTTATCTTCGATAACTGGATAATGATCTTTTGCTGTGCAAAAGGAATTATTTTATCTTTTTTCAATTAAAAGCTTTCGCTTGCGAAAGGTATCCACAACTTGTCACTTATCACTTGCCACTTGTCACTAATAAAGTATCTCTGAATAGGGGGGAATACATGATCGGATTAATTTTAGGTACTTCAGAGGGTAAGAATATTGTTTCTTTACTAAATGAGTTCACTGATGATTTATTTATAACTACAGCAACTTCTTATGGTGGAGAGCTTTTAAAAGAGTTTAAGTATAAAGAATTAAATTCTAAGCCACTTGCTAAAGAAGAGCTGAAAGAGATAATTCAGGAAAAGAATATTAATATAATAATTGATGCTACTCACCCTTATGCAGTGGAAATTACAAAGATGACTAAGTCAATCTGTAGGGAGTTATCTATTGATTATTTGAGATATGAGAGGGCTTCTGTTATTGATAAGTATAAGGGCGAAAAGAATATTGTACTTGTAGATGATTATGAAGGGGCATTTGAAAAATTTCAAGAAATTGAAGGAACAGTATTAAATACAACTGGGAGTAGAAATCTAGATAAATTCGTTAATTCGGATTTGAATAATAGAGTGATTCATAGGGTACTTCCTAGTGTTTCCGTTATGGAGAGATGTATCGGGTTAGGTATTGATATTGGTGATATTGTTGCAATGAAAGGTCCTATAGGTTATGATTTGAATCGTGGTTTTATTAATGAATATTCTGCTGTGGCTATGATACTAAAGGATAGCGGAGTTCAAGGTGGAACTGAAGAAAAGGTGAAAGCGGCTTTGGATTCAAATATTTTGGCTATAGTTATTAAAAGAGCGGATGAGGAATATTCTAAAGTGTTTAATAAAGAGAAAAATCTAGTGGATTTTATATATAATAATTATTTTGTGAAAGGAAGAGTGTGATGAAAAAGAAGTATATGTTTATAATGGCGGCTATTTTAACTTTATGTATGCCTTACACAGTTCAAGCTATGCATATTTCAGAAGGTTTTTTACCTCCTATGTGGTGTTTGTTCTACTTTGTAATTTCTGCTCCATTTATTATTAAAGGAGTAATGGAAATCAGAAAAAAAACTATGAATAATAAGGATATAAAAATGATGCTAGGGCTTATTGCTGCATTTGTATTCTTGTTATCAGCTATGAAATTGCCATCAGTTGCTGGAAGTTCATCACATCCAACAGGTACAGGGCTTGGAGCTATAATATTTGGACCTTTTGTAATGTCTGTTATAAGTTTAATTGTTCTATTATTCCAAGCGATTTTCCTTGCACATGGAGGACTTACTACTCTTGGTGCGAATGTATTTTCAATGGGAATTATAGGGCCAATAGTAGCTTTTGTGGTTTATAAATTACTTAAAAATAAAAATATGAGAGTTGCCGTATTTTTAGCAGCATTTCTTGGAGATATAGTGACATATTTAGTTACTTCTACTGAACTGGCATTTGCAATACCGTCAACAACAGGTGGAGTATGGGTTGCTTTTATAAAATTCTTAGGAGTATTTGCAATAACTCAAATACCTATTGCAATAGTTGAAGGATTCTTTACTGTTATTGTGTTTGAGTTTATACAAAAACATTCTAAAAAAGAACTTGAAATCCTTGAGGTGGAGGTTTAGATATGAAGAAAAGTATGAAGATTATAGTTGGGTTATTTATAGGATTAATGATGGTTTTGTTTGTTATGGGGCTAGTAGGAGATTTTACAGGATCTGATGATTCTGCAAATGATGCTATAATGGAGTTAAGAGAAGGTTATGAACCTTGGTTTGAAAGTGTATGGGAACCACCAACTGACTTAGCGGAAAAAGGAATATTTGTGTTACAAGCATCTGCTGCGGCTGGGTTTATAATATTTTACATGGTTAGGACGAAGAAGAAAGCAGTTAATTAAAATACGAAAGAATAAAAGGAAGTGACAAGTGATAAGTGACAAGTTACAAGTTATTGATACCTTTCGAGAACTCGAAAGCTCTTAACTTAAAAGGATTAAAAGATTTTCTGTAGGAAAATCAACTGCAACTTGTCACTTGTCACTAATATGATAAATCTACGAAGTAGATTATCTATTTGAAAGGGATAGTTATGTTTCGATTAATCAGCGCATACTCAAAAAACAGTAAATATAACTTAATACATCCAATTGAGAAATTGATTTTAACTATTTTTCCTATATTAATTTTAGGTTTTACTAAGTCAGCTATTCCTTTATTAATAAATATTGCTTTTTTTGCTTTGTTGCATTTGTTATGCAAGAATCCTATTAAAATGGTGGTTAAATTTGCAGTAACTTTAACTTTGTTCGGATTAATCTCTACAATTACCTTTGTTTTTGATTATGGGATTTATTATAGTCTGGTGGTTGTTTTAAAAACTTTATCAGGGGCTATGTCTCTTAGTTTTTTAGTTTTAACAACGCCAATAGATGATATTTTTTATCTTACTTCTAAAGTGAATTGGCTTAGTGATATTACGGATATTGCTAAAAATATGGAGCGGTTTATTGTATTGATTGAAGATGAGTATCAGATAATGTATAAAGCCATGTTGGTGAGAGGTGGATTTAGTGGTTTTAAAGCTAAGATTACCGATACGGCAAAAATGGCAGGGCTTTTGTTTGTGAATACTATGAAGCGATGGCGTGAGATTAAGGATAGTATAGATGCGCGGTGTTCTAGAGGGTGTGTTGTTTATATGGGGAAGGAATTTGGGGTTTCGGTTTGGAGAGTTTTGGGGTGTTTGGGGTATTGTTTCGTGTTGGTTGGGAGTTTGGTTTTGGTTTAATAATTAGATTTTGGAGCTTCGCCGATTTGGGTGGGGCTTTTTTGCGTGTTCTTTTATCTATTAGTGTGGTAATATTCAACTAATATATAATTCATTTAAAATAAAAAAAGAATCAAGCTTTACTAAATGGATAAAAACATGCAATTACTATGAAAGACTTTCATTTATAAGAATATATAAGTTTTTGAGTTTTGTATTTCAGTTATAAGGGGAGTAATAAGCATATAAATTGATATATTTTTAATGGATAAACAGTCAAGTTGGAAGTTGAGAAATATGAGGTACGGAACCTGTAGATAAATTATAAGAAATTCATATAGATTTAATTTGGTCCGTACCTTTTAGCGATGAGTAGTAGCTGTAGGAATTTAGTATTGATATTATATATCCCATTTGAAATTACTCATCTTAATAGTAGGTATATACACAAGTTTTATTATTATACCTTGTATAAACGTCAATATTACAATGATAATAATGAGTATTGGTTTGTAATTTTTTAAATTCATAACATTTAATTTTAGAATACTTAAGATATTTACTACCAAGGCAGTAGGAACAAAAAAAACAGTTACTTTACTTATTATTTTCATTAAATTATCTAACGTGTTATTCTCCTTAAACATAGTTAATTCTTTATATTCACTAACCTTATCTAATACCCTTTTGTGCAAAGTATTTATTTCTTTATCAATAATATCAGAATAAACTAATTCATTATCGTTTATGCATAAAAATAATATTTTATTTTTATTTTTAATTATCCATAAATCACCACAATTAAATTTTATACCATAATAGCATAGATTATCTGAGCAAATTAGCTTATAAATAATCTCAGCTTGTTTTTTGTTGAAATCAATAATTTCTTTACTTTTATTAATAAAATAATTTTTAATGGAAACATTAAAAATCTCACTAACATGTTTTTCATCTATTCCTTCAAATATATCAATATTTCTATATATAAGTTTATTTACAGAAGTGATTTCTTTTTTTAAATATGAATAGAACATCTTTAATAAATTTATATTGTTCAATAATTCTAACCAATATAATCTATCTTCATATGCATTAGGAGTACACATAAAAATTAAATCTTCTTGATATTTATTATCTATTTCATTTTTATCTAATACTAATCTGAATAACTTTGAAGAACCGTTTAATTTTAATTCTACATAAAATTGTTTATTATGTCCTTTATATTTGATTTCTTTTTCACATTGTACATCTAGATTATTATATGTAAAGATTTTTTTTAGATTATTTATAAAAAAATCAATCCATGATTCTGCATTTATAATGATTTTATTGGCTGTTAAAGTTATTAGAGTTTTATAATCCAATATTTGAAAATAAGAATCCATGTCTTCATCTATATCATCATTAATTCTACTTAAATTAATTACTATATCACCATTTAATTTATTAATTCCCTTTGACGCAATGAATGATAGTAATTCATATTCATACTTGATTAGCATTTAATTCACCCTTTAGCTTAATAAATTTATCAAATACTTCTAAAATATTATCGCTATTATTAATAGCTAAATCCATAATATGGCTAAATATATTGTGGATTTTTTTTATATCTATTTCTAATAGTTTAGATAATAGCTTTACTATTCTTTCATCTAGTTTGAATTTGATTTCTGAATTATTTTCAATAAAAATATCATTGATTAAACAATAAATGAAAGTGTTTCTTGTAATTGATATTGTATCTATATCATCATTATTGCCTAAAAGTGTATTTATGTTTCTTCTAATCTCTAAAAACATATCGTCTACTTGAGATACTTTCATTAACGAAGGTCCTAGTAACTTACGTTTTGCAATTAATTTGATTTCTTTTATATAATTTGTATTTAAATAATCATATTTTGTAACATCTTTTAATAGATTAATAAATTCATCAACATCTTTAACTTCCATACTTTTAGATCTACATATTAACTTACCCTTATCACCATCTATTGTAATATACTTATCTTCATTGGAACTCATAGATATTTTTATTAATGATATAGGGTGTTTATCATAAAAATCTCTTAAACTAGTATGTTGCAATGGATTATCACCAAAATTATCTATGATATTAAAATCCACATTCATACAATTATCAACGGAGAATTTGAATTTAGAAGCATATTTATTACTTTTTTTCAATAAGACTCTAAGAGCTATATCACTTAAGCAATAGGGAGTAATATCATCATATGTATCGGTAAGCAAATTTTTGATATTATCCATCAACTTCATTTTTACAGTCTTTGTATGAGTATACTCATTAAAATCAGTCATTAATATAAAACCTAGATTAAAATATATTCTTAGCTCTGTATTTATGAACTGTTGGTTATCATTATCTTTATAATCATTTATCTTTATGCTACTCAATCTAATATCAATACAATTTATATCTTTTCTTAAAAAGACACATGTATGTATATCAGACATTTCATATTCTCTATCTTTTTCACTTAACTTTTGTAACTTTATATATCCTAAATCTATACTGATATAACTTAAATCTATTTTAAATAAACTTGCATTAAAATCAGATTTCTCTATGTGCTCGTTAGAAAAAGATTGATTAATCAAAGTTTCTAGTATTTGATTAGTGTTATATCTAGATTTATAGACTGTGTAAATTATTCGTTCTTTTGTAGAATTTGTGAATTCTATGCTATTTAAATTTATATTCATAACATCTTCTATATGTTTTATTATTAACTCTAAATTTTTTTTATCTATTAAATTGATTTTTTCCCATATAGTGTACTCACCATTTCTTGTAAAAAATAATTTTTGCTCTATCACTCTGATCACCTCATTTAGATATAAAGATCATTAATAAATTTACTTGTTTTAAATACTGCTGCACTATTATTCAATTCTTTAAGGTTTTTAATATCTTCTTTGAGCATTTCCAAGATGGTGTCTATAGCGCTCGAGTTAGCCAAAATCTTATCTAATGCTTTATCCACATCAGTAGGTTTAATTTGTTTTTTATTGCTATGTCTTAATTGGTCAATAATATTATATATGAGCATAATTGTTAAATATTTGCTTGTGGCTTGTAATCTATCAAACCCATCTTTTGTTGATTGTATTCCAACGAAGTCATCTGATTCAGCTACATCCGTAATTAGTTTTTTTAATCTTTTCTTGTATAAAAGACACTCTTGATTATCACTTTCATCATTTTCAGTAGTGAGTTCGTCTATAATTTCAATTTCAGTTAATTCCATCATCAATTGCTTTTTCATAATTCCATCACCTTATTGTATATATTTATAATAAAACCATATTATATTTAATTATACATTAATAAACATGTTAGTGTATACATTATAAATAATCTATAGGTTTGTTTTTACGGAAGTTTTCATATTTCCAAAAGTAAGCTCGTCAGCAAAGCTTCCTCGCAAAATGCCCCGGACCTAAAGAAATTTATGTGAATTTTATATAAATAATGTATAAAAAAATGTTAAATAATACAAGTATATTAACATCAGGGAAACCTGATGTTTTTTTAGCTAAATAACTTATTAGCGAAATATGAATACACCTAAAAAGTTATATTGATAGCTTTAGTTAAATAATAATTAAGAATGTTAAACATCAATTGCAAAAAAAATTGTTTGTAAAATGACGGGAAGCTTTGCTGATGGAGATTTAGTCAAAAACTCTAAATGTAAAATAATTACAAATAAATCTTGAATATATATATTAATCATGATACAATTATACCGAACGAATATAATTCGTTCGGTATAATCTATTATGAAAGGAAACGATAATGAAAAAATTAATTGCTATTGGAGAAACAAAGTTTATAGAGTTTAAAAAAGAGTATACAAAAACGTTATTAAAAACTATTTCTGCATTTGCAAATTATCATAACGGAAATATTCTTATAGGAGTTAATGATGATGGCTCTGTTATTGGTATAGAAAATCCTGATGCAGTAAGATTAAGTATAGAAAATGCTATTAATGATAATATTTTTCCGAAGCCTTATTATGAAATAGAATATGATGAAATTGAGGAGAAAACTATAATTAGTATAAAGGTTTATAAGGGTGAAAATACACCTTATACGTTGAATAACAAAGCATATAAACGTATGGATACTTCTACAGTTCAGGTTGATAAATGGGGTTATGAGGATTTGGTATTAAAGGGAAGAAACTTAAGTTTTGATTCTTTAAACTGCTCATATGAAAATCTTAGTGTTGATTATTTGGAAAGAAAGCTTAGAGAAAAGCTGGGTATAGGGAAGTTATCAGAAGATATGTTGAAATCATTAGAGCTTATTAAAAATGATAAATATACTAACGCTATGGCGCTACTTTCAGATAAAAACCCTCTAGTAAATTCTACATTAGCATTAATCAGATTTGATGGGGATTCTATACTAAACATTAAAGATAGATTAATATTATCAAAAATATCTATAATAGAACAGTTTGACAGAAGCATGGATTTTTATATAAAGCATATTAATACACAGGAAATAATAAATAATGCATATAGAAAAACAATTGAGGAGATTCCTAGAGTTGCATTTAGAGAGGCTATAGCTAACGCAATTGTGCATAGAGATTATTCAAAACAAGGGGATATAAAAGTTGAAATTTATGATAGTAGAATTGAAATTATATCACCAGGAGGTCTTCCAATAGGCATATCAGAGGACGAGTTTTTAGAAGGTAGAATATCTATTCCTAGAAATAAAATACTATCTGATATATTCCTAAGAATAAATATAATTGAAAGACTTGCAACTGGAATTAGAAGAATTAAAGAGTACTACAAAGAATATGATGCTAATCCTGTTTTTGATATTTCAGAGAATACAATAAAAATTGTTTTACCTAATATTGCTTGTAAGAGTAATGATATTTATTCCATGAATAACATGAATAATTTGAAAGGTAAAATTAAAAACCTGGGTAATAATGAAAAGATACTTGCTGAATACTTAATAAAGAATAAAACTATTAATAGAGTAGAGGCTGAGCAAGTTCTTAATTTGAAGAAGACACAAACTGTTGAGATTCTTAAAAAACTACAGAGCACAGGTATTGTTGTTAAAATTGGAAGCGGTAAAGAGACTAAGTATACTTTAAATGAATAGGTATAGAGAATCCATTGTGAAAATTAATTTATACTTGTATCAAAATATCGACGATTCAACGAGCTTTGGACACGTATAAATTAATAGTTGAATTGGAGTCTCTGTAAAATGAGTTTATAATATTCGACCGGTTTTCGTTCGGGGTACGAACGGAATCAACTCCGGCCATTGCATGTCCTAATATAACCAAGAAAAGTAGCAAGCTAAAACTAAAGGTTTCCACACTACTCAGGGGTGTAAAATATTCCAATGACAAGATATAATAAATAAAATATAAATACTTAAAAGCATGTACGAAGAGGACCAATTGGTACTTTTCACATGCTTTATTTTGGTTAATCAACCATTTAGTAAATGTTAAACACCTGCCGTGGACGTTAGATATTTCCTAGAGCTCAAAATTGAGTTATCAAAAATACTTTCAAGAACATTTTAGAAAACTTAAAAATGGATTCTCTAAAATAATATATATAGATAAATTTGAAACTAAATTTAAAACTTAAGTATTAAGATATAACAATTGGACAAAAATGATTAATGAGTAGTGATTTATGTAAATAAAATTTCACTTATTGAGAAAGGTTGTAATTTACAATTTAGTATTAGGATAGCATAGAATATATATAAATGCTGGGTTATTATATAAATATAAGTATTGTGGGTTGTGGCTCTATTGGATAAAAAGGTATTGGAGTTTGTTATTTTCTGTGTTGAGAGCTTAGCTGAACAGATGAAGATGAGTGCAAAAGATGTATATAAATTAGTAGATGAAGATACACATATTTACAAGAGTATATTGTTCCTTGTTATGAACCGTTACATTCCCAGAGTAAGCATTATATTGTTGAAGACTTAATGGAAGTATTGAAAGAGAGAGGAACGATAAAATGATAGTATACCACGGCTCATTTTGTTTAGTTAATAATCCTCATGTGTCTTTTCCTAGAGATGTTTTAGATTTTGGAAAAAGGTTATTATAGGTGGTATAGCAGATGATAGAGTATATAATACAATAGAACTTTATAAAGATAGCTTAATTGATAAAGGTGAAGCACTTAAAAGATTGCAATATTATAAACCTGATCATCAGATATGCATTGTTAATCAAGAAATAATAAACAAATATTTAAAGTATAAAGAGTATAAGGAAGTGTAAATATGGAGGCAAATAAAATATTATTACAATCTCTATATAAAGATATAATTCTTGAGTTTTCCAAAGAAACTGGAAAAGAATTAGATGAAAGTATGAGGTTTTTTTATACATCTGAAACTTATGGATTAATAAGTGAAGGAGTAGGGGATTTACATTGTAGAGGGGCTAAATATTTAGCACAGGAATTAATGTTAGAATATGGGCTAATGGAGCATAAAAGTTATCCAAAGGACTTTGTCCATTAATAGAGTTAATCAAAAAAACATCAATTTGATGTTTTTTTGATTATATAGGCATTTATAATTTAATACCTTAAGTCGTGAATCCCGATGGTAGATGTTTCAGAGAACTCAAAATTGAATTCTCTGAAATACTTTCAAGAACATTTTAGAAAAGCCAAAAATGGATTCTCTAAAATTATATATAATTAGACAAATTTTGAACTTATTTCACCACTTAAGTATTAAGATATAATAATAGGACAAAAATGATTAAAGAGTAGTAATTTTTTGAAAGTTGCTATACAATTTTTATATAGAGGCTTAAGGGAGTTGAGGTAGTTTGGTACATAAAAATGGGATAAATATTAAAGATGAAAACTTATACGATAATATAAAGACAACTTTAAGTAGAGCAAGAGAAAAAGCATATAAAGCTGTTAATTTTGCAATTGTGGATGCATATTGGAATATTGGAAGAATGATTGTTGAAGAAGAGCAAAATGGAACAGATCGGGCTAATTATGGAGATTATATAATAAAATATTTATCAGAAAAATTAACAAAAGATTTTGGTAAAGGTTTTTCAACTACTAATCTGAAGTATATGAGAAGATTTTATAATGCTTTTTCAATAAGTCAGACACTGTCTGACCAATTGAGTTGGAGTCATTATTTGCTTCTATCTAAGATAGATGAAACACAAAAGAGAAAATTCTATTTTGAAGAAGCTATTTCAGCAAATTGGTCAGTTAGAGAATTAGATAGACAGATAGCATCATTATTGTTTGAAAGGTTGTCTTTGAGCAAAGATAAAAAGAGTATTTTACAATTAGCAAATGAAGGTCATAAAATATCTAAACCAGAGGATTTAGTGAAAGATCCTTATGTTCTAGAGTTTTTAGGGTTGAAGCAAAATTCTGCTTTTTATGAGAAGAATTTAGAAGATGCGTTGATTGAGCATTTACAGGAATTTCTTTTAGAGTTGGGAAAAGGTTTCTGCTTTGTTTCTAGACAACAAAGAATAACTTTAGATGGAGAGCATTATTTTATAGATTTAGTTTTTTATAATAGAATTGCGAAGTGTTTTGTGCTTATAGATTTAAAAATTGGCAAATTAACTCATCAGGATATTGGACAAATGCAGATGTATACCAATTACTACAAAAGGAATGAAATGATGGATGGAGAAAATGAGCCTATTGGTATACTGTTATGTTCAGAGAAAAATGAAGCAGTAGTCAAATATACTCTTCCCGAAGGTCAAAAGCAAATATTTGCATCAAAATATAAGATATATTTGCCTTCAGAGGAAGAACTAAAAGAAGAGTTGATTAAAGAAAGAGATATTATTGAAATTCAGAAGAAAATCAAATAACGTTTCTAATTAATCTAAAAAAAGTTTCGCTACTATCCCTGGTGTGTAAAATTTACCAGTAACGAGCTATAATAAATAAAATATATATATTTAAAAGCATGTACAAAGATGACTAATTGTTACTTTTTACATGCCTTATTTAGGGTACTTAAGCATTTAGTAAATGTTAAGTACCTGCCATCGGAAATCAAGACTTCAGGTATTCCAATCCCCTAATATTCTGTATATTCAAATCTTAAATTCTGAAAGCTCAAAATTGAGTTTTCAGAAATACTTTTAAAAACATTTTAGAAAAGCCAAAAATGGATTTTGAATATTATTTACATTTAGTTATAAATAATGTATAATTATTACAAAAACATGATTAGAAATTTAGCTAGAAGAGAACAATATTTTTTAGAGGGAGAGTTTCATGAATGACATAGTTACTCAAATAGGAAAATTAAAATTACAAGGAAATATTGTTGATTCTGGTTGGTTTCAAAATATAAGATATAAAAATGGCAGAGTTAATATGAATGCTATTTTTATATTATCTGAAATTATTTATTGGTATAGACCTACAAAGGTTATTGATGAAACTACAGGGGAAGTTATTGAGTATAGGAAGAAGTTTAAAGGAGATAAACTTCAAACGAGTTATAAATTTTATGAAGACAAGCTTGGTCTTACAAAAGGTCAAGCTAAATTGGCTTGTAAATTTTTAGTAATGACAATTCTTTAAACTAGGAGGGTTTATGACTGAAAATAATAATGAAATTGTATTAACTATGAGTATGAAAAAATATATATTAACAGTAGTTTTTTGCATATTTATAATAGCTACTGGCGGAATAGCTGTTTTGCGTTTAGATTTTGATTGTAGTGATAGCCTAGTGGTAATAGCAGTAGCTATTGGAACATTATTATCTCAAATCCATAGAATTGAAAAGATAAAAGAATCAAAAATTGATACTAATAAATATTTCAACTTTAAATATGATGTCTTGACGAGCATTATAATATTTTCAGTTCTTATTTTAGATGGAATGTTTTTCAAGAATATACTTATTCATATTTTAGCAATACTTATGTGTATATTTGGGCTGCAGTTGTTAGTATCTACTACTATCAAATATTTTAAAAAGAGGCCTATTGTGTTAATTAATTATTATGGTATAAAACGTGATTTTGATATTTTTTCACCGGAATTAGATATATTAAAATGGGAAGAAGTTAAAGAGGTATTTAAGTATGAAGATATTTCAGGTAAATGTATTGGAATTCTACCAGAAAACATGAAAAGTATTCTAGGTGAGAGAAGTTGGATTAGAAGACTTTTGATAGGTAAACCTAAAATATTAACTATCTGCCAAAGAGAAATTACTACAGATATTGATGATTTGTATACTGAAATTAAAAATCGATTGATAGTAACTTGAATATCAATGAATACTAATAAGCCAAATGTGATATAAATATAATCTAACTTACTTTAGATTATATTACTTTAGAGTAAGTTAATCTAAAGTAAGTTAGATGAGGTAATTTTTATAATTTACTTTCCCATATAAATCCAATAAAATATGAGTAAACTCATAAAAGGAAAGAGGAAATGATCATGAAAATATTGATATTATATTTTAGTGGCACTGGAAACACAGAATTTGTTTCGAGATATATAAAAGATCATTTAAATGCTGATGAACACGATATAACGCTATCTCCAATAGAATACTTTAAGAAGGAAAATATATCACAATATGATACTTTGTTTTTTGGTTTTCCTGTATATGCTTGTGGTGTGCCAAATTTTATAAAAGATTATTTAAAAGGTATAACTGTTACAACTACAAAGACTGTTTTTATATTTTGCACCAAGGCTTTTTTTAGTGGAGCAGCTGTGGAACAGGCCTTTAAATTATTCAGAGAACAAGGGTATAATCGACTTTCATATGCAGATGTAACCATGCCAGGCTCAGATGGACTAGCTTTTTCAAGAAAAGATTCTAAGATAGTAGATAAAATAGGAAAAATGGATTTTTCCAAACTTGAAGAAGTAGATAAAATGCTTGATAAAAACAACATAAATCAAAAGGGTATAAATATAAAATATGCAATTAGTAATCGCTTTATTAGTAAACTTTTAGGTGTAGGATTTAAAGTTGGTGAAAAAATCATAGCAAAGAAATTTTGGGTAAATGAGAATTGCATTAGATGTGGAAAATGTGAAAAAATTTGTCCATCAAAGAATATAAAAGTAAATGATGATGGAATATCATTTGAGGATAAGTGCTATCTTTGTATGAGATGTTTACATCAATGTCCCAAAGAAGCTATTCAAATAGGCAAAGGAACGATTGGAAAGTTTAGATGGAAAGGGCCCAAGGGAGATTATAATCCTCTTAAAATTAAAATTTAGGGAGGAATTTAATACCTGAAGTCAGGAAATTCTAAAGCAGGGTATTTCTGAGAGCTCAAAATTGAGCTTTCAGAAATACTTCAAAGTATACTTTTACCATACAACAATGTTTTCCACCCATATACAGTGAATAAGTGGATTATCTTTAAGGTTTAAGAGCTCCTTGCTGTCAGCAGTAATATACATACCTACATATTGGGCGCCATTATTTTCAACATCTTTAATCAGATTATCAAAATTAATATCATTAAATATATCGTCATAGTACATTACCTGTAGCAGTTGGAGGTTATTCTTTATAAGATTCAGGTTACCAATTAAAGAGTCCTTGTGAGCTTGGTCGTCCATATTCTCATATTGAGTTTGCTTTAAACTGTTATCTTCCATCTGTTTATCATTATCTTTATTCTTATCGTATGGATAAGTACGTGTGAATCCATAATATGAAGGATTTGCTAAAACAAGCTTCGAGTCCACCGCTACAATAGGGGTAATGTCCATATTATTTATTTGATTTATAGAATAATCTTTTAGCTGTTGAGCAGTTAAAGTTTTATTGAATTCAACAAATATTTTTGACACTGTCCCTTGAGGGGCATTTTCTAATATTTTAAAACCTGATATGGGGTCAGATTCATGGCTATTTAACAAGGAATAATGCTCAGTTGGAAAAAATGGAGCTTCTATTAATTGCTTTGATTGAACAAGTCTGCCCAAACTATATTTAACCTTTAGCTCAGTTTCATCTACTATTGTATGCCCAACAGTATTGTTAAGGTGGACATCAATACTTTGTTGTGCAAAAAGTGATGTAGCTTCACTGCTTGAAGTGTACTCATATTGCGGATGAAATATCTGAGCTAATTGAACAATTGCTGCTCTTTTTACGTAGGATTCTTTATAATTTAGTCCAAATAATGACATTGTTATATTTGATGTTAAAAAAATTAGTAAGATAATAATTATAGAAGCAGAAAGAACTGTAATTGTCGTCATCATGGCAATCCTTAGATTAACTCTACGTTTGAAAAGTTTAGCAGATTTACTCTGATTATCTTTCCTTTCGGGCATATCTAGCTTCAATTCTTCGAAGAATGCCTTATCATCGTCGTTAAGATAATCCCATATAGCAGAGAATTTATCTATTTCACATTCTATTTCTGGGATTTCATTCTGGTTCAATTTACCTTCTTTATATAAGTGCAGTTTTTCTTGAAAATCACTATTCATTAATATTCCTCCTTAAGACTCTAAGAGTTTTTCTAGCCCTGTAAATTAAATTCGTTACTGCTGAAACACTGATGCCTAAAATTTCTCCTGCTTGTTGATATGAAAGTTCATTTACCAAGCATAACAGTACTGCCTGGCGCTGATTTTCAGGAAGTTGTCCAATTAATTCAAAAGCTAACCGTGTATTTTCCTTATGTATTATACCCTCAGTAAAATCTTCTACCTTTATTTGATTTAAAAAGCTGTCTTCTCGAAAATCCAATCTTTTGTTTTTTCTAACATAATCAACGTAGAGGTTATGGGCTACGGTTAAAAGCCAGGATTTAATACTTTCCTTAGGGGATTGAAGAACGCATAATGCTTTAATAAAGGCCTCTTGTGTCAAATCCTCTGATATTTGATGATTATATGTAAGTCCATAAAGGTACTTATAAACGTATGATGAATACTCTTTATAGATTTTAATAAAAGTGTCGTCCTCCAAACAATCACTCCCATCCATGGATTTAAACAGTGTCATTATATATACGATTAAGTTGACCAAATATCGCGGTACTTTATAAAAATATTATATAGTAGTTAATCCACAAAAAGTAATTTAGTTGAACTTCAACCACAGTAAATAGCGTCAGAAATGTTCAATCTGCGGTATATATTGCGGTTGATGTTAGTTCAACTTACTTTTTGTGGTTTAACCATATAGTAAGATTAATGGAGTAACACTATTCTTTTAAAAAATCAGAAGGTGGGTCTAATTTAACACCAGAAGTAGTAAATTACGTATGGTTTTGAACAAAATTTATTCGGACATTTTAGTTTTATATTCTACGATATAGTAGAATAATTGGAAAAATATTGACTGGTATAGTAACTATTGTTAATATGTACAAGTATATGTTTTTGAGATAGTAGCGTATATTCAAAAGAGTATTAAAATGTTGGGAAGAGTTTACGCTTACTATAATATAAATAATTTTATATCGTAGCAGTATATGAAAAAAATTAAGCTAATCAGGAGGAGCTATTGAATGAAAGTTAATAAACTATTTTGTATAAGTGTAGTAGGAGTGCTACTTCTTTTGTTAACAAGTTGCGCCAATAATGTACAAGTAATGAAGGAATACAAAACATATTCGAATATATTATATAATATTAGTTATCCAAGTGATTGGGAAGAACCAAACGTGGATAAAAAGCTTATAAAAAATAGTAGGGTGTATTTTGATACTAACGATAGTAAAATACTTGGTTTAAGTATTTCAATAGATTTTTTTGGAACTAATACGGTCGCTATAATGGAGGAAAGAATAAACAATATAAAAAAGACTCCAAACTTGCTTTGTGAAGTTAAAGAATATACTATATCGGGAAAACAAGGGTACAATATCAAAATAAAAGAAGATGGAAAAATAAATGAGGTATACGTTGTTGAAAATAAGGGTTTAGTATATGAATTGAACTTTGAAACTAAAGGAACAATTAATAAGGAATCTCAAATAAAAATTGATAAAATATTAGACACATTTACGTTTCAAAACCGTAAATCGATAAATGAATTATGGCAAAATTGGAATAAATATAGTGAGGGGAATCTGGAGGTATATTATCCAAAACATAGCATTATTAGTAATGATGTAGAAGGATGGACTAAAGGTAGAATTAAAGCCTTTGATTATATAATAGAGTATTTAGGTGTTGAGTCTACTGATGAAATAATAAAGATATATGTATTTGATTCACAGGATCAGGCAGATGAGTATGGTTTAACATTGGGATTTGCTTTAAGTGAATATAATGAGATATATACTAAGTATAGCCAAAGTGAAGGACATGAAATAGCACATTGTATTTCATGGTGGATTAATAATGGTGAGCGTTTGACATCAGATCTAATTAATGAAGGATTCGCAACATATTTTGATATGTCAGGAAGAAACTATGATAGAATAAGTGCTGAAATATTAAAAGAAAAAAATTATAATGTTAAGTTATTTGGAAATGACTTTAGAAAAAATGAAGACGGCGAGGCATATACTTTGGGTGCTTCATTTGTAAAATACTTGATAGACGAATATGGAATTGATTTATTTAAAGAATTCTTTGCTCAAAATCAATACAATGAAGCAGAAAGTTTTCAAAAATTCTATAAAAAATCAGGTGAAACACTTATAAATGAATGGGTGGAAAAAGAAAAATCTATAATTATGAAATAGATTAGGTAAAAGGGAGTCTGCTCAATTTGAGACTCTAGATAGTTTTGTGTAGTTTAATATTTTATAATTATAATATTACTGGAAATTCTTAATTCCAGTAATATTATTTTTTATCTTTGAAATACTAATACTGTTGGATTATGTTTATCTATATT